>DATHBQ010000328.1:0-11869 GCA_035296105.1 Propionibacteriaceae bacterium
GCACCCCGACCAGCTCACCGAGAACTCCGCCGAGGACCGCACCCAGGGGCAAGAGTCCCATGATCAGCACGGTCATCGTCGCGTTCACCTGGCCGAGGAAGTTGTCGGGGCAGAGGTGCTGGCGCAGGCTGACGCTGGTGATCGCGTACACGATCTGGCCCAGCTCGCCCGCGACCATCCCGACGACCAGGAGGATCAGTCCCCAACCCGGCTGGGCGAGGACACCGAGGACGCTGAGCGGACTGGTGACCGCGAGGCTCAGCCAGATCAGGCGTGCCGAGCCGACGTCCTCGGCGATCCTGGTGGTGAGCGCCGCGCCGACCATCACCGCGCCCGACCCGCCCGCGAGGACCAGCCCGATCGCCGCCGGGGAGAGCCCCAGGGTGCGGGACATGAACAGGATGGTGACCGCGGAGGCCAGCGCGAACGACAGGTTGCTGGCCGCACTCGCCGCAGCCGTGGCCCGCAGGAGCCGGTTGTGCCAGACGAAGCTCAGCCCGTCGACGATCTGCCGGCCCAGCCGCGGACGGACCGGATCGACCGCGGGCGGCGGCTCTGCCGTCCGGACCGCGAGCAGGGTGACGGCCGAGACCGCGAAGGTGACCGCCTGGATCACCACCACGTTGGCCGCGCTGGCCACACTGACCAGCGCGCCACCGAGGCCGGGCCCGGCGACCTGCCCGGACGCGCGGACGAACTCGAGCGAGGCGTTGCCGGCCAGGACCCGGTCCCGGCCGATCACCGACGGCAGATAGCTGCGATAGCCGACGTCGAAGAAGACCCGACCGAGCCCGACGACCAGGGACACCACGACCAGCTGGGTGACGGTGAGAACGCCGAGCAGGGCGGCGGTCGGGATCGTGGCCAACACCACGGCCCGCAGCACGTCGCTGGCGATCAGGACCGGACGCCGACGCAGCTGGTCCAGCCAGACGCCGGCGGGGAGGCCGACCAGCGCGAAGGCCAGGGTCGACGCCGCACTGATCAGGCCGACGTCGAACGCGGTGGCCTGGAGGGTGAGGACGGTAAGCAGGGGAAGCGCGACCGAGCTGACCTGGGTGCCGAGCTGACTCGTGGTCTGGCCGGCCAGCAGCAGCCGGAAGTCGCGCGAGGCGAACAGGGAACCGGGTGACATGAACAACCTCCGGGCGGTGGGACCTGATCCCCACCCGCAGAGGCGTTGCTCCGGGGGGCCTGACTGTACGGGTCGCTGCCGGGGACGAGCAAGTACGCCGGAGCGACCCGGGCGACGACGACCGCGCCGGCTCCTCAGCCGGCGGAGTCGGAACCCCCGGCGCGGACGTAGGACCAGACCTCGCTGTGGGTCGCCACCGGTCGGGGCGCCGCGCCGCCGGACCGTTCCGCGGCGGAGCGGTGTCCGGAGGCGAACGACTCCGAACCCAGCCAGGCCTGGAAGGCGTCCTCGTCGCGCCACCGGGTGATGACCAGCCACTGGTCGCGGTCGTCGGTGGGCTTCAGCAGCTCGAAGCCCTCGAACCCGTCGGCATCGTCGACCGCCCCCGCCCGGGCGGCGAACCGGTGCGCCAGCTCGTCACCGGAGCCACGGGGCACGGTGATGGCATTGATCTTGATGACGGTCATGGGACCGATACTGATGCATGCACCCTGAGCTTGTCGAAGGGGCGCTTCGACAGGGTCAGCGCACAGAACCCCCCGACTCCGCTACCGGACGATCGCGGCCAGCTCCGTCAGCAGCCGATCGACGTCATTCTGGTCGGTGTACGGCGCCAGCCCGATCCTCAAGCCCCCGGTCGGCCACAGGCCGAGGTGGCGAGCCGGCTCGTACGCGTAGAAGGTCCCCGCCGAAACATTCACTCCCCGTTGGGCCAGCCGACGGTAGACCCCGGCCGGATCGTGACCGGCGAAGGTGACCAGCAGGGTCGGCGTCCGCCGGGCCGCCCGGGAGTGCAGCGTCACTCCCGGCAGCTCGAGCACAGCGTCCTCGACCGTGGTCCGGAGCTCGTCCTCATACGTCTCCAGCACGTCCATCGAGCGCCGCAGCCGGTCACCCCGGTCACCCTCACCGGGCACGGCGTCGGCCAGGAAGTCGATCGCGGCGGTGGTCCCGGCCATCAGCTCGTAGGGCAGGGTGCCGAGCTCGAAGCGCTCGGGCACGGCGTCCGATGACGGCACGAGCTTGTCGGGATGCAGCTGCTCGAGCAGCTCGGGCCGGCCGGCGACCACTCCGCAGTGTGGACCGAGGAACTTGTACGGCGAGCAGGCGAAGAAGTCGGCGCCCAGGGCGGCCATATCGACGAGCGTGTGCGGAGCCAGATGCACGCCGTCGACATAGAGCCACGCGCCGACGGCATGCACCTTGGCGGCGATGGCCGGCAGGTCCGGTCGGGTGCCGATCAGGTTCGACGCCCCGGTCACCGCTACCAGTCGGGTGCGTGAGCTCAGCTGCGCCGCCACGGCATCCGGGTCCAGCTCGCCGGTGGCGGCGTCGAAGCCCACCCAGCGGACGTCCACCCCGGCCCCCTCTGCGGCGATCACCCAGGGCCGCACGTTGGCGTCGTGCTCCAGCCGGGTCACCACCACCTCGTCGCCCGGGCGCCAGCCCTTGGCCATGGCCCGGGCCAGCTCGAAGGTCAGGGCCGTCATGCTGCGGCCGAAGACCACTCCGCGCGGATCGGCGTTCAGGAAGTCGGCCAGCGCGGCCCGGCCCTCGGTCACCGCCCGATCGGCGTTGCGCTCGGCGACCGTCGTCCGGCCGCGGTTGGACAGCGGGCCGACCAGGAGCCGGCTGATGGCCGCCCCGACGACATCCGGCGTCTGGGAGCCGCCGGGCCCGTCGAAGTGCGCGGCCCCGTCCAGCAGGGCCGGGAAGTGGGCCCGGAACCGGGCGACGTCGTAGGCCGACTGGACAGAGACAGGTGCCGTCATCCGGTCATTCTTCCAGCCGGGCGATCGCCCGGGTGAGCGCCTGCCGACGTCCCTGATCGGTCCGGGTCTTGAGCAGGGTCAGGATCACCTGGTACTGCTCGGACCGGCCCAGGCCGGCGAAGGCGGCCGCGGCGCGGGGCCTCGCCGCCAGCGCCGCCGCCAGGTCGGGCGGCACCTCGGCGGTGCGCTGGGACGCGTACGCCGCCGACCACCGGCCGTCCGCCTGGGCCGCGGCGACCTGCGCCAGCCCGGGTGGTCGCATCCGGCCGGCGGCGGTCAGGGCCTCGACCTTAGCCACGTTGACCTGCGACCACGAGCTCCGCGGCCGCCGCGGGCAGTAGCGCTGGGCGAACGAGCCCTCGTCGTGCCGGCGGCGCTGGCCGTCGATCCAGCCCCAGCACAGCGCCACCTCCAGCGCTTCGCCGATGGCGACAGTCGTGGTCCCGGAGCCCCGTTTGGCGATCCGCAGCCAGGCCTCGGACGCGTCCGCGTGGTGCCTGGCCAGCCAGGACTCCCAGGCCGCCGCGTCGGAGAACTCGAGCAGATCCACGCTCAGCCGCGCCGGGTCGACTCGACGACCTCGACGTAGTGCGGGTTGTACATCACCCCGAGCACGTTGCCGAACGGGTCGATGACCGCAGCGGTCACGAAGCCCTCGCCCCGTGGGGTGATCGGGTCGTACTCGGTGGCCCCGAGCGACAGCAGGCGCTGAAGCGTCCCGTCCAGGTCGTCGACGTGCCAGTGCATGGTGGCGCCACCCGGCTCGGTGGGGGCGCCGGGCGGCGCGTACCGGCGGTCGATGATGCCCAGCTCGTCCGCCGAGTCGCCGATGCGGAACTCGATGTAGGCCGGGACGCCGTCGGGACCGGGCCGGGAGAAGTACGGCTCGATGCCGAGGAACTCCGCGTACCAGGCGGCGGCCGCCGGCACGTCGTCGGCGTAGTAGTTGAGAGTGGCGAATCCCCGCAGGCTCATGACGAACGGCTCCTCAGTGGTGTTGATCGTTGCTCTCGACGCTATCGCCCGTTGAGGAACCCTCAGTTCCTCAATGGATGGGAAACTGGGGGAATGTTGGACACGTCGGTCCGCCTGCTGCGGTTGCTGTCCCTGCTGCAGACCCGGCGTGAGTGGTCGGGGGCAGAGCTGGCCGAGCGGCTCGAGGTCACGGCCCGCACCGTGCGGAACGACGTCGAGCGGCTGCGGATCCTGGGCTACGCGGTGCAGTCGCGGACCGGGATCGCCGGTGGCTACCGGCTCGGGTCCGGCTCCGCCATGCCGCCCCTGCTGCTGGACGACGAGGAGGTGCTGGCCGTCGGTCTGGGACTCAGTGCCGCCGCGGCCGGCACCGTCACCGGGATCGAGGAGACGTCGCTGCGCGCGATCACCAAGCTGGAGCAGACCATGCCGGCCCGGCTCCGTTCCCGGCTGGACGCCCTGCGCCAGGCGACGGTCTCGGCCGCCGGAGGTGGGCCGACTGTGGATGCCGACGTCCTGGTCACCGTGGCCACCGCGTGCCACGACCGTCAGCAGCTGCGGTTCGACTACACCGACCACGCCGGTGAGGAGGAGCTGCGTCGGGTGGAGCCCTACCGGCTGGTCTACACCGGCCACCGCTGGTACCTGCTGGCCTGGGACCGCGACCGTGTCGACTGGCGGACGTTCCGCGCCGACCGGATCCGACCCCGGCTGCCCACCGGGCCGCGGTTCGCTCCGCGTGAGCCGCCCGAGGACGCCGGCCGCCACGTGCTCCGCGGGTCGGCGTCGCGGGGGTGGCCCTATCCGGCCCGGATCCGGTTGCACGCACCGGCGGCGATGATCGCCGAGCGGATCACGCCCGCCGGCGGGCTGCTCACCCCGGTCGACGAGCACGAGTGCATCCTCGAGACCGGCGGCGACACGATGCTCAACCTGGTGGGCTACCTGACCTCGCTCGACGTCGGGTTCAACGTGCTCGACCCGCCCGAGCTCCGCGACCTGCTCCGCACCCTGGCGACGCGTTACCGCGCGGCCGCCGATCCGTCCGCCGCCGAGCCAGCCGGAGCCCGCTGAGCGGCGGCCAGGTCCGGGACGGGCGTCAGCCGACCAGAGCCTTGGCCTCCCAGCGGCCGTCCCCGACCAGCCGGAGCTCGCCGGTGTGCAGCTGGTCCAGCGTGCTGCGGTGTCCGACGCTGACGATGGTGACCCCGGGGAGACGCTGCCGGATCAGCGAGTACATGGCGTGCTCCATCCCCTCGTCCAGCGCTGAGGTGGCCTCGTCGAGGAACACCAGGGACGGCCGGGCCAGCAGGATGCGGCCGAAGGAGAGCCGCTGCTGCTCCCCCGGCGACAAGATGTTCGACCAATCCGCCTCGTCGTCCAGCCGCCCGATCAGGTGGCCGAGCAGGACGGCCTGCAGCACGTCCTGCGCCGTCGCGTCGTCAAGACTGGCCGCCGGCTGTGGGTAGGCCAGCGCCGTGCGCAAGGTGCCCAACGGCAGATAGGGCTGCTGCGAGCAGAACAGTGCGGCGCCCTCGCCCGAGGTCGCGATGGTGCCGGAGACGTTCGGCCAGAGTCCGGCCAGGCTGCGCAGCAGGGTGGTCTTGCCGGTGCCCGAGGGCCCCTTGACCAGCAGCGAGGCACCGGACGGCACGTCGAGGTCGAGATCGGTCAGCAGCGGCCGGCCGTCCGGCAGCCGGACGTCCAGATCCCGGATCCCGAGCCCCACCGGGCGCTGCTCGATCGCCGGGCCGGGCAGCGCCCGGGCCTCGTCGTTGGCGTCGAGCAGACCGGTGAGCCGGTTCAGGACGGCGCGGTAGCCGGCGAAGTCGTCGTAGGCGGTCCGGAAGAACGACAGCGCCCCCTGCACGTTGCCGAAGGCGGTGGCCGTCTGGGTCACATCGCCCAGCTGGATCGTCCCGGCGAAGAACCGCGGCGCCTGGATGATGATCGGGAAGACCACGGCGATCTGGTTCACGACCAGGTTGAAGCCCTGGAACTTCAGGCTGCGGAACACGATGGCCCAGACGTTGGCGATCACCGCGGCGAAGCGGGCCAGCAGACCGTTGTTCTCCACCTGCTCGCCGCGATAGAAGGCGATGTTCTCCGAGTTCTCCCGGACCCGGACCAGGGCGTACCGATACGACGCCGTCAGCCGCTCGTTGAGGAAGTTGAGGCGGATCAGGGGCCGCCCGATCCGGAACGCGATGACCGTCGCGATGATCACGTAGATGTAGGCCAGGAACACCATGGCCCGCGGGATTGTCACCCCACCGATCTCCAGCGGTCCGGAGAGTCCCCACAGGATGGCCGTGAACGAGGCCAAGGTGACCATGGACGAGACCATGCCCAGGGCCAGGCCCTGGGACAGCGAGGCGTACGACGCGATGTCGGCCTGGATCCGCTGGTCCGGGTTGTCGACCGGGGACGCCACGAACCGACCACGGTGGTACGCCGCACCCGACAGCCAGTCGCCGACCATGCGTTCGTTCAGCCACAGCCGCCACCGGATGAGCAGCGCCTGACCGACGTAGAAGCTGATCAGCGCGAGGATGACGCTGATCGTGGCGAGCACCCCGAAGATGGCCATCGAGCGCCAGAACGTGGGCTGGTCGTTCTCCTGCAGAGCGGTGAAGAGCTGGTTGTTCTGGAAGGAGAGGACGACGTCCAGACGGACCGAGATGACGGTGAACAGCAGCAGCAGGGCGACGGTGAGCAGCGGGCGCAGACCCGCCCGGGTCCGCTGACGGGGGAGGAAGAAGTCCCGCGAGAGCCGCCAGAACTGCCGCCCCCACCCGGTCCGCCTCACCAGCAACCAGGCGACCAGGGTGAAGCCCACCAGCACCAGGACCCAGACCCCGAGAACCCAGATCGGGCTGCGCCACCACTCGGTCGACCAGTCGATTTGCTCCACCGCGTCCTCCCAACCCGACCCGCCAGGTGTGGCTCACCCTAATCGGAGTGAGCTGGTCGGTTCCTCGTCATCCGGGTTACAGATTCGGCACGCCGGGCGAGCCGTCAGCGCAGCAGCCCGCCCAGCCCGATGGCCAGACCGACGGCCGCACAGACGGCGAGGGTGCGCAGTGGGCTCCAGTCACGGCCGAAGATCAGGAACAGGGCCACCACGGTGATCCCGACGGCGACGGGACTGATGCTCGTCCACACCGGGAGGTCCAGCAGCGCCGGGCCGAGGTCGACCCGGCGGGTGGTCGAGAACAGGTTGTGCACGGCGAAGTACACCGCCAGGCTGGCGATCACGCCGACCACGGCGGCCGTGATGCCGTTCAGCGCCGCGGTGAGGTGCCGGTTCCCACGCAGCCGCTCCACGTACGGCGCGCCCAGGAAGATGAACAGGAAGCAGGGCACGAAGGTCACCCAGACAGTGAGCAGTGAGGCCAGGACGCCGGCGGCCCACGGGTTCAGCGTCCCCGGGTCGCGGAACGCGCCGAGGAAGGCGACGAACTGGACCACCATGATCAACGGGCCCGGGGTCGACTCCGCCAGGGCCAGACCCCGCACCATCTCCCCCGGCGCCAACCAGCCGTAGACCGAGACCGCCTGCTGGGCCACGTAGGCGAGCACCGCGTACGCGCCACCGAAGGTGACCAGGGCGGTGCCGGAGAAGAACAGGCCCTGGTCGAGGAACACCGTGGTGGAGTCCACCAGCAGGGCGACGGCCACGAGCGGCGCGGCCCAGAGCGCGATCCCGACCCCCAGCACCAGGACGAACCGCCGCGCCGACGGCAGGTCGTGGTGCAGCGCGGCATCGCTGACCAGCGGTTCCGACCCGTCCGCAGTGGAGTCCTGGCTGCCACCGTCTCCGCCGGTGTGGAGCCCGGGTGCCCACCGGCCGAGCAACCAGCCGACCACTCCCGCGCCCAGCACCACCACCGGGAAGGGCACCGCGAAGAGGGTCAGCGCGACGAACGCGGCCACGGCCAGGACGACCAGCGCCGGAGAGGTCAGCGAGCGCCGGGCCACCCGGAACACGGCCTGGACGACGATGGCGATCACCGCCGGGGCCAGCCCGGCGAAGACGGCGGCAACCACGGCGGTGTCGCCGAACCCGACGTAGATCGCCGACAGAGCGAGCAGGGCCACCATCCCGGGCAGCACGAACAGGGTGCCGGCGATGAGCCCACCGCGGATCCCGTTGAGCAGCCAGCCGGTGTAGATGGCCAGCTGCTGCGCCTCCGGTCCGGGCAGCAGCATGCAGTAGTTGAGCGCGTGCAGGAACCGGCGCTGACTGAGCCAGCGGTGCCGGTCGACCAGGTGGTGCTGCATCACCGCGATCTGGCCGGCCGGACCGCCGAAGGTCTGCAGCGAGATGGTGAACCAGGTGCGGGTGGCCGCCCGGAGCGGGATGACGTCGGCGCTCACCGGGACCCTGGGCTGCGTCACCGACCAAGCCTTAGGGTTGGCTGGCCCTGTGTCCAGTGTCGCCATCCGTGCCCAGCGCGCCGTCTACGTGGCCTTCATCGGCAGCGGCTTCGGCTTCGCCAGCTGGGCGTCGCGGATCCCGCAGATCCGCGACACACTGCAGGCCACCCCGTCGGAGCTCGGCCTGATCCTGCTCGCCATCGCGGTCGGCGCAGTGATCGCCTTGCCGCTGGCCGGACTGGTGGTAAACCGCTTCGGGCCGGCCCGGACGGTCGCCGTTCTGGCCAGCGTGCTCTCGGTGGGCATGGTGGTCCTGGCCCTCGGTACGCCGGTCGGCGCAGTGCCGGTCGTGATCGGCCTGTTCCTGATCGGGTACGGCAACGGCACCTGGGACGTGGCCATGAACGTCGAGGGTGCGGCCGTGGAGCAGCAGCTGGGGCGGACCATCATGCCGCGCTTCCACGCCGGGTTCAGCATCGTCACGGTGCTAGGCGCACTGGGTGGCGTCGCCTGCGTCGCCCTGGACATCTCGGTGACGGCGCACCTGCTGACCGTGGCGGTGATCAACGCGGCCATCGTGCCGATGGTCGCCCTGCGTGGCTTCATGCCCCGGACGAGCGAGCCGGAGGCGAACGCCGACGTGCCGGCCGAGAACGCACCGCACCCACTGAGGGCGTGGCGGGAGCCTCGCACCCTGGTGATCGGGATGTTCGGGCTCTGCATGGCCTTCAGCGAGGGGGTCGGCAACGACTGGCTGGCGGTCGCGGTGATCGACGGCTACGGCGCGGCACCGGTGGTCGGCCCGCTGACCTTTGCGATCTTCTTGGCGGCCATGACCGCCGGGCGCTGGTTCGGACCGACCCTGATCGACCGGCGGGGCCGGGTGTTCGCTGTCCGGCTTTCCGCGCTGGTCGCGCTGGTCGGCCTGGTGCTGGTGGTCTTCGGCACCCTGCTGCCGGTGGCGATGGTCGGTGCCGTGCTGTGGGGTGCCGGTACCGCTCTCGGCTTCCCGGTCGGGATGAGTGCGGCGGCCGACGACCCCGTGATGTCCGCGGCCCGGGTCAGCGTGGTGGCCTCGATCGCCTACACCGCGTTCCTGGCCGGACCACCGTTCATCGGCCTCCTCGGGGACCATCTCGGGGTCCTCCGCGCCCTGAGCACGGTGGCCGGCCTGCTCGCCGTGGCGCTCCTGCTCGGCGGGGTCACCCGGCCCTTGAACGATGCCCGCCCGGAGCGTGACGACGCAGCCCTGGGCCCGTCGGCTGCGCCCTGAGCCTGTCGAAGGGTGCGATCAGCCCTTCGACAGGCTCAGAGCAGAAGCACGGCCCAGGGCCGCATGGTCTAGTCGCTGGGGACGTAATCCATCGTGTCCGGGTGCCCGCCGATCCGGCCCTCCGCGCCCTTGTCGAGCGCCGTGATCGCCGTCATGTCGTCATCGGTGAGCTCGAAGTCGAACAGCTCGAAGTTCTCCTGGATCCGGGACGGAGTCGTCGACTTCGGGAAGATGATGTCGCCGCGCTGGATGTGCCAGCGCAAAGTCACCTGGGCCGCCGTCTTGCCGACCCGCTCGGCGATCGCCGTGATCGCCGGGTCCTTCAGCACGCCGCCCTGGGCGATGGGCGACCAGGCCTCGGTGAGGATGCCGTGCTCCGCCCCGTACGCCCGGACCTCCTCGTTGCCGAAGTACGGGTGCACCTCGATCTGGTTGACCGCCGGCACCACCTCCGTCTCCTGCGCCAGCCGGCGCAGGTGGGGGACCTGGAAGTTGGAGACGCCGATCGAACGGGACCGCCCGTCGCGGTAGAACTCCTCCATCGTCTGCCAGGTGGAGACGAAGTCGCCGTCGTACAGCATCGGCAGCGGCCAATGGATGAGGAACAGGTCGACATAGTCCAAGCCGAGGGCCTCCAGCGTGTTGTCGAACGCCCGCCGGGCATCGTCGGGTCGGTGCGCCGCGTTGCTCAGCTTGCTGGTGATGAACACCTCGCCGCGGTCCAGCCCGGACGCGCGTACGGCCTCGCCGACGCCCTTCTCGTTCCGGTACATCTCCGCCGTGTCGATGTGCCGGTAGCCGACCTCGAAGGCCCGGCCGACGGCCTCGGCGGTCTCGCCCGGATCGATCTGGAAGACCCCGAATCCGAGCTGGGGGATGGTCTGACCGCTGTTCAGGGGCAGGTTGGGAACCTGGGTCACGCTTGCTCCTTGTCGTCGTCGTGGTCTACGTCGTCGTGTAGGTCGTTGTTGCGGCCTGAGCTCGTCGAAGGGTCCTTCGACAGGCTCAGGAACATGGGCACCTCAGCTCGTTGTTGCCGACTCCTTGGCCATCCGAGGCATGGCCAGCTGGGCTCGCTGCTCGGAGGCGGCCCGCTCGGCCTGTGGCACGATCGCCGTGGAGAGGACCACCACGGAGTGCCCCTCGATCTGGTGCTTCGACCGGGCCCGCCACGGCTTCTCCCCCGCCGGGTCGACCCCACCGGTCGCGGTGTCCAGCCGGACCCGCCAGTCGTTGCCGAAGCTCCTCGACGGCAGCGTGAAAGGAATCGGCTCACTGTGGGCGTTGAACAGTAGCAGGAAGTGGTCGTCGGTCACCTGCCGCCCCATCTGGTCCTGCTCGGGGATCGCGTCGCCGTTCAGGAAGACCATCACGCTGCGGGCGAACCCCGAGTTCCAGTCGTCACCGCCCATCGGCGCCCCGTCCGGGCGGAGCCACTCGATCTCGCCCACCGAGCTCTTGCCGCCGTGGGCCGCATCGCCGGCGAAGAACCGGCGGCGGCGCAGCACCGGATGAGCCCTGCGCAGCGCGATGGCCCCGGAGGTGAACGCCAGCAGGTCCTTCTGGTCGGCGTTGAGGTCCCAGTTCACCCAGGAGATCTCGCTGTCCTGGGCGTACACGTTGTTGTTGCCGCGCTGGGTGCGGCCGAGCTCGTCACCGTGTGCCAGCATCGGCACGCCCTGGCTGACCATCAGGGTGGTGATGAAGTTCCGCTGCTGCCGCAGCCGCAGCGCGTTGATGGCCGGGTCGTCGGTCTCACCCTCGACGCCACAGTTCCAGGAGCGGTTGTGGCTCTCGCCGTCCTTGCCGCTCTCGCCGTTGGCCTCGTTGTGCTTCTCGTTGTAGGAGACCAGGTCGCGCAACGTGAACCCGTCGTGGGCGATTACGAAGTTGACCGACGCGGTCGGGCGCCGGTCGGAGTGCGCGTACAGGTCGCTGGAGCCGGTGAGCCGGGAGGCGAACTCGGCCAGCGCGGCCGGCTCGCCGCGCCAGTAGTCCCGCACGGTGTCGCGGTACTTGCCGTTCCACTCGCTCCACAGCGGCGGGAAGTTGCCCACCTGGTAACCGCCGTCGCCGAGGTCCCACGGCTCGGCGATCAGCTTCACCTGGGAGATCACCGGGTCCTGCTGGATGATGTCGAAGAAGGCCGACAGCTTGTCGACCTCGTGGAACTGGCGGGCCAGCGTCGCGGCAAGGTCGAAGCGGAACCCGTCGACGTGCATCTCGAGCACCCAGTACCGCAGCGAGTCCATGATCAGCTGCAGGACGTGCGGGTTGCGCATCAGCAGGCTGTTGCCCGTGCCGGTGGTGTCGTAGTAGTGCTCCTTGGCCCCG
>DATHBQ010000329.1:0-7702 GCA_035296105.1 Propionibacteriaceae bacterium
GGCTGGGGGGCCGGGGCCTTCGCCGCCTTGCGGGCCTCCTCGGCCGCGGCAAGCACGTCCTGCTTGCGGACCCGGCCGCCGACGCCGGTGCCGGTGATCGAGCCCAGGTCGACGCCGTGCTCCTTGGCCAGCTTGCGGACCAGTGGCGTGACGTAGCTGGCCTCACCGTCGCTGGCCACCGGCGTGGCCGCCGGCGGCGTGCTGCTGGGACCGTGCCGCTCCGGCTGCGCATCCTCCTTGGCCGCCGGAGTCGGCTCCGGCGCGGCCGGGGTGGGGATGGGGGCCTGGCCGCCCTCGTCACCGGCATCGGGCTGCTGGGCGATGTCGGTCCCGTCGGTGACGGTGGCGGTCTCCACGTCGGGGGCCTGGACGTCCGGAGCCACGTCCTCGGTGGCCGGGGCCGGCGGCGGCTCCGGGACCGCCCGGTCCTCGGCCGCCGGAGGAGCGCTGTCGCCCGCCCCGGCGTCGGCACCCGAGGCCTCGCCGACCACCGCGAGCACGGCACCCACCGCGACGCTCTCGTCCTCCTGGACCCGGATCTCCAGCAAGGTGCCGGACGCGGGGGAGGGGATCTCGGTGTCGACCTTGTCGGTGGAGACCTCGAGCAACGGCTCGTCGGCCTCGACCCGGTCGCCGACCTGTTTGAGCCAGCGGCTCACGGTGCCCTCGTTGACGCTCTCCCCGAGAGCCGGCAGGGTCACCTCGGTCGATCCGCCACCGCTTGCGCCCGAGACGCTCTCCGCGGTGGGCGCCGGGGCCTCCTCGACCGGTGTCCCGGCCGACTCCTCCGGCGGCTCCGGCTCGAACGTCGGAGCCGACGACTGCTCGGTCTCGACATCCGCGGCGGGCTCCGCGTCGGCGCGAGCCTGGGTCTCCCCGGTGTCCTGGGACTGACCCGGATCGGGCGCGCCGCCGGCGTCGGTCTGACCACCGGTGTCATCGCCGGCATCGCCACCGCCACCGTCGGCCTCGCTGGCGTCGCCGATCACCGCCAGCACCGCACCGACCTCGACCGTCTCGTCCTCGGCCGCCTTGATCTCCAGCAGCACGCCGGACGCGGGGGAGGGGATCTCGGTGTCGACCTTGTCGGTGGAGACCTCCAGCAACGGCTCGTCGGCCTCGACCTGGTCACCGACCTGCTTCAGCCACCGGCTGACCGTTCCTTCGGTGACGCTTTCGCCCAGGGCCGGGAGAGTTACCGATGTCGACATGTCTCGTGGACTCCTCCATCTTTGCGGCCTCGGACTCGGTCGTTGAGCCCGGCCGGTGCGCGGATGGGGTCAGCCTAGCCGTGACGGCTTCCGCCGGAGCCGCCCCCCGCTGGTGTCCCGACTTTCTCGACGGGCCGCTCGATGGCCGCCAGACGCAGGAGTTGTTGCGGCGTCAGTGGATGGTGCACCTCGCGATATCCGCCGCGGGGCAATCGTTCGATGCGACCGCTCGCGGCTCCGTGCTGCAGCCGCTCCCGGTCCGCCGCCTGCAGCGTCGAGCACACCTGTCGGGCCAGCTGGTACGCGATGACCGGGCCCCCGACGGCGGCCGCGCGGAGGAACCAGATGACGCCCTCGAACGAGACGGCGAACTGGGTGGCGATCAGGTCCGCACCGCCCGCCGCCCACAGAGTGCCGTAGAACGTGACGCCGGCGGCCCCGATGCCGGTCCGGGTCGGGGTGTTGCGGGGGCGGTCGAGCAGGTCGTGCTCGCGTCGGTCGGCCAGGATCCGGGCCTCGAGGAAGGGATAGGCCGCCACCAGGACGAGGAAGAGGCCGACGGCCGCCAACGGGACGAGTACGGCGAGCGTCCAGGTCCGTCCCAGCCAGACGACCTCCCATCCGGCGGGCACCAGCCGGAGCGCCCCGTCGAGGAAGCCGGTGTACCAGTCGGGCTGGCTCCCCGCGCTCGCCGACCCGGGGTCCGCCGGCCCGTACAGCCAGACCGGGCTGATCGTCAGGGTTCCTGCCATCAGGGTCAGAACACCGGCGGTGAGAAAGAACAGACCGACCGCCTTGGTCGCCGCCGCCGGCCACACCGGGACGCCGACCACGGTGTCCTCGGTGCGGCCGGGTCCGGGGAACTGCGGTGGCCGTAGCCGCCAGGAGAGGTGGAGCCGTACGACCAGCAGCACCACCAGCACCACCGGTGCGGCCAGGTGGATGCCGTACAGGGTCGGGATGATCCGGCCGGGGAACTCACCGCCGAAGAGCATCCAGGCCAGCGGGGTGCCGACCACCGGGATGCCCAGCGTCACCCCCTGGGCGATCCGGAGGCCGGTGGCCGACAGCGTGTCGTCTGGCAACGCGTAGCCGCTCCACCCGGCGGTGAGGGCCAGCAGGAAGATCCCGACCAGGAGGACCCAGCTCCACTGCCGCGGCCTGCGGAAGGCGCCGGTGAAGAAGGTGCTCAGCAGCTGCAGGATCAGCGAGGCCGGCAGCACCAGTGCGGCCCAGTGGTGGGCATGCCGGACCAGCAGACCGCCGTTGACGTCGAAGGAGATGCGCAGGATCGAGGCGTACGCCTCCGACATCTCCAGGCCGCGGAGCAGCGGGTAGCGGCCGCGATAGGTCACGGTCGTGCTGGAGGGGTCGTAGAAGAACATCAGGACCACCCCGGTCACGATCAGCACGACCAGGCAACCGAGCGAGATGACCCCGAAGAGGAACGACCAGTGGCTCGGGGATGCCCGGTGCCGCAGCCGGTCGACGAGCCGCGGAAGGCGCCGGGGGGTCAGGACCGGCCAGAGGGGAGCTGGCCGGTCCTGTCGGCCCGGCAACACTGTGGACATGGCCCTCCTCGTGGGCGTCGCTTCACGAGGTAAGACCGGACCGCCGCAGAATCTGTGACATCGGGTCCCGCCGGGACGGCCACCGTGCTCCGGACCGCCCCTGGCTCAGCGGTGGGCGTGGAGTGGCTTACCCGCCAGCGCCAGATGCGCCTCGCCGAGGGCCTCCTGCTGGGTCGGGTGGGCGTGCACCAGGGGCGCGACCTCTTCGGGGTACGCCTCCCAGCCGGTGATCAGCTGTGCCTCGCCGATCAGCTCGCCAACCCGGGCGCCGATCATGTGCACCCCGACCACCGGCCCGTTCGCCGCCCGGACCAGCTTGACGAAGCCGGCGGTCTTCAGGATCTGGGACCTGCCGTTGCCGGCCAGGTCGTAGGTCACCGTCTCCACCTCGCCGTACTCCGTGCGGGCCGCCTTCTCGGTCAGCCCGACCGAGGCGACCTCGGGATCGCAGTAGGTCACTCGCGGGATGGTGCGGTCGACCACCGGGACCGGGGCCGTGTCGGTCCGGCCCAGCCGGACGGCGACGTCCTCGGCGACGAAGATGCCGTGGGCGAAGCCGCGATGGGCCAGCTGCAGCCCGGCCACCAGATCGCCGACCGCGTACACGCCCGGCACCGCCGTCCGCAGCCGCTCGTCCACGGTGACGAAGCCCCGGTCCAGGTCGACACCGGCCTCGGCATAGCCGAGTCCCTCGGAGACCGGGCCCCGGCCGACGGCGACCAGCAGCACCTCAGCGCTCAGTGTCCGGTCCCCGGCCAGACTCAGCCGGACGCCGCCGGACTCGACGGTCGCGCACTCGAGCGGCGCGTCGGTGAGCACGGTGATCCCGCGCTTGCGGAAGGCGCGCTCCAGGGCGGTGGAGATCGCAGGCTCCTCGGCGGCGAGCAGCCGGGGCAGTGCCTCGACGATCGTGACGTCCACGCCGAACGACCGCCAGGCGGAGGCGAACTCACTGCCGATCACCCCTCCGCCCAGCACCACCGCCGAGGTGGGCAGCCGGTCCAGCCGCCAGGCGTGCTCGCTGGTCAGGATGTGCTCGCCATCGACCGTCAGCCCGGGTAGGGTCCGGGCCGCCGAGCCGGTGGCCAGTACGACGTACGGGGCGGAGTAGGTCTCCTCACCGACCGCGACTCCAGGTCCCTCATCGGTCCGGACCAGCCGGCCCGTTCCGGCGATGACCTCGATGCCGCGCCCGCGGACCAGGCCGGACAGGCCCTTGTAGAGCCGGCCCACCACGCTCTCGGCGTACGCGGTCACCCCGGCCAGGTCGATCTTGTCGATCGTCGCGTGCACGCCGAACTGCGCTCCGTGGCGGGCGCCGTCGGCCACCTCGGCCGCGTGCAGGATCGCCTTGGTCGGGATGCAGCCGCGGTGCAGACAGGTTCCGCCCACCAGGTCCCGCTCGACCAACCCCACCCGTAGACCCAGCTGAGCGGCCCGCAGAGCACAGGCATAACCCCCGCTGCCCGCACCGAGCACCAGCAGATCGAACTTCCCAGTCATACCGCCATCCTGTCAGGCGAGCGTCCCGACAGATTGGGGCCGAGCGGCCATACTGGCTGCATGGGTTGGCTACGGCGTGCGGCGACCAAGGTGAAGAAAGGTGGTCGCTACGCCGCGCAGACCCGCTCGGTGGACGACGCGGTCACGGCCCATCTGAGTCAGTTCGCCGCCACCCGGCGCGGCGTCGAGGCCTTCGTCGAGCCGAAGACCGCGGTCACCGACACCACACTGCTGCTGGTGGCCTTCGACGGCGAGTGGACCCGGCGGGTGGTGCCGTCACCGGAGTGGGCCCACGCCTTCGCCGAGCACCTGAAGATCCCGGGCTACGACGCCGCCGTGGTCGGCTACCCCCAGCGGATGCGGGACTACAACAGCCGTAACAAAAAGCACCCCGACCTCCGCTGATTCAGGTTTGAACTTTTCTCGACGAACTTACCCATCCGATCCGGGAAAAGGTCCGAACCTCGAGTGTGTGATACGTCGATGGACGGGACTACCTGACGGGTTCCGCAACCCCTTGGGGGGTGGCGTCTTGCACGAGCGCCGTGCTGGCAGAGGCGTCGGGTCGGTGGGATGGATGGCCCGGCGCCGGGGCACTGCCAGCACGGCACCTTTCCTTTGTGCTCGGCTCGCACCCGTCGCGCCCTTTTGGTGCCGTCGTCGTCGCTCTTCGCGAAACGAAAGCGTGTTTCGCTCATCGCTCCTCCGGACGGCACCGGGCGCTCCTTCGATGCTCGCCGAGCGGATGCACCTGGATCTACTGATCTACTACGCGCGTTTCAGCGCACCCCGGGGTGTCCTGCCCCTTGAGGGGCGACTGGCGTAGCGTTTCCAGACGCAAGGAGCTGACCTCGAACCATGCATCCTGGGCGCCCGAGAACGTTCACCTGGAATCGCTACTCCAGCGGCCACTCGAGCCCGCAACACGCCGCCTAGCTGTGAAACGCGCGTAGCAGATCCAGGCGTCAGTCGGCCAGGGAGCGGGCGAGGGCGATCAGCGTACGGACGCCGGCCCCGGTGCCGCCCGCGCCGACGTAGCCGTAGGGCTTCTTGTCATGGAAGGCCGGTCCGGCGATATCCAGGTGGGCCCAGGGGGTGCCCGCGGGCACGAACTCCCGGAGGAAGGCGGCGGCCACCAGTGCGCCGCCCCACCGGTCGGTGCCGGTCGACTTCAGGTCGGCCACCTTGGAGTCGAGCTTGGGCCGGATCTCATTGGGGATGGGCAGCGGCCAGAGGCTCTCACCGGCCGCCTCGGCGGCGTCGAGCACCCGGTCGGCGGTGTCCTGGTCGTTGCTCATCACGCCCGCGGTCCGCTCACCGAGCGCCACCACACAGGCTCCGGTCAGGGTGGCCACGTCGACCACCACGTCCGGCTGGTCCTCGGCCGAGCGGGCCAGCGCATCGGCCATCACCAGCCGCCCCTCGGCGTCGGAGTTGCCGTTCTCGACCGTGGTCCCGCCGTAGATGGTCAGCACGTCCGAGGGCCGGTAGGCCGTCGAGGAGGGCATGTTCTCGGCCAGCGCACCGTACGTCGTGACGCTGACCTTGAGTCCCAGCTGGGCGATCGCCCAGGTCGCCGCCAGCACGGCCGCGGCCCCGGCCATGTCGCACTTCATCGTGTACATGCCTTCGGCCGGCTTGAGGTTCAGCCCGCCCGTGTCGAAGGTGATCCCCTTGCCGACCAGGGCCAGGTGGATCTTGGCCCCACGCGGCCGGTAGCTCAGCCGGACCAGTCGGGGCGGCCGGGACGAGCCGCCGCCGACCGCCAGCAGACCGCCGTAGCCGTCGCGGGCCAGTGCGGTCTCGTCAAGAACGTCGATGCCGATCCGGGTCCGGCCGACCAGCTCCCGAACCTGGTCGGCGGAGGAGGACGGGTACAGCAGGTTGGCGGGGATGTTGACCCACTCCCGCGCCGTGGCCACCGCCCGGGCCACGGTCTCCGCTGCGGCGGCGATGCCGTCGAGCCTGTCCCGCGAACTGTGCAGCACGGTGATCGCCTCGATGCCCGCCTCGCCGTCGGCCTTGGCGCTGATCGGCACGTAGCGGTAGCTGCCGAGGAGCGCGCCCTCGGCCACCGCCTGGGCCTCGGCCGCGTCGGTGCTGCCGAGGGCCACCGCCACGGAGAGCGAGGACGAGTTGGCCATCCCGGCGACGTGGCGTACGCCGGCCCCGGCCGCCCGGCGCAGATCCTCGGCGGTCGGCTGTGCCGACTCCAGGCCCACCACCACCATCCGGGGGCCGTCGGCGGCCGGCAAGGTGACGAAGTGGTCGTCCCCGGGCTTGGCGCCCAGCGCCGTGGCCATCTGCGCCGGCGTGGTGCCGAACCGCTTGGTGAACGCCGCCGCCACCGCCGACGGAACCTCCCGCAGCCCTTCGCTGGTGTAGCCGACCACCAGCACGTCCAGGTTCCGCGGCAGGGCGCGGGCGACGGTGAGCGAGGGCAGCGGCGGAGTCGGCACGATGAGGATCCTGACGTGGAGTAACGGTCGTAAGCCCCCTCAGGGTAGCGATCTCGCTCTCGGACCCTCCTGGGGTAGGTTCGCGTCGCGTAGGGCGACGAAGGGAAGACCGGTGGCTGACGAGGAGCTGATCCGCTCACCGCTGCACGACCGCCACCTGGCGGCGGGCGCGAAGTTCGCCGCCTTCAGCGGGTGGTCGATGCCGCTGGAGTACGCCGGCGCGGGGGTGCTGGCCGAGCATGCCGGCGTCCGGCAGGCCGTCGGCATCTTCGACGTGAGCCACCTGGGCAAGGCCGAGGTGACCGGCCCGGGAGCGGCCGACTTCGTGAACCGCTGCCTGACCAACGACCTGAACCGGATCGCTCCCGGCCAGGCCCAGTACACGCTGCTCTGCAACGACGACGGTGGCGTGGTCGACGACCTGATCGCCTATCTCCGCACCCCCGACGACGTGCTGCTGATCCCCAACGCGGCCAACTGCGCGGACGTGGTCGCCCGCCTCGCCGAGGCTGCGCCGGCGCAGGTCCGGGTGACCAACCGGCACCGCGACTTCGCGATCGTGGCGATCCAGGGCACCCACTCCGACGAGGTGCTGAGGTCCGCCGGGCTACCGACCGGGCACGACTACATGTCCTTCACGACCGCCGAGCTGGCCGGCACGCCCCTCACCGTCTGTCGCACCGGCTACACCGGGGAGCGGGGCTACGAGCTGGTGATTCCGGCCGAGGCCGCCGGGGGCGTGTGGGACGCGATCACCGCCGCCGGCGAGCCGTACGGCCTGCAGCCGGCCGGACTCGGCGCCCGCGACACGCTGCGGACCGAGATGGGCTACGCGCTGCACGGACACGAGCTGTCGCCGACCATCACCCCGGTCCAGGCCCGCCTGGGCTGGGCGGTCGGCTGGACCAAGGAGACCTTCTTCGGCCACGAGGCGCTGCGACGGGAGAAGCAGGCCGGG
>DATHBQ010000330.1:0-11541 GCA_035296105.1 Propionibacteriaceae bacterium
GACCGGTTCGAGGTCATCGTCCGGGCCCGGGGCCAGACGATCACCGCCGGCGATGTGACCACCGCCAGCATTCCGGCCGAGCTGGCCGCCACCGTCGAGCAGAGCAACGACCTGTGGATCACGCCGACCCGCGTCGTCTTCACCGGCGACCGCGAGGCCGAGCCCGGGCTGACCGCCGGTTCCTCGTTGACCCTGCCGGGCGCGGATCGCTACCAGATCTACCTGGTGTTCTCGCTGGCCGAGCAGGTGAAGACACTCGACCTGCTGCGCTACGCCGTCATCTCGACCGGGGTGATCCTGGTGATCCTCCTGACCTTCATCGCCGCACTGGTCAGCCGTCAGGTAGTGACGCCGGTCCGGGCGGCCCGGCAGACCGCGGAAAGCATCGCTTCGGGCAACCTGAGCGACCGGATGCCGGTCCGGGGACAGGACGACCTGGCCCGGCTGGCCGCCTCCATGAACTACATGGCCTCCGAGCTCGAGAAGCAGATCACCACCTTGGAGGAGCTGTCCGCGGTGCAGCAGCAGTTCGTCTCCGACGTGTCGCACGAGCTGCGAACCCCGTTGACCACGGTGCGGATGGCGGCGGAGGTTCTCTACGAGGCCCGCGAGGACTTCGACCCCGTCTCGGCCCGGTCGGCCGAGCTGATGCAGACCGAGCTGGACCGCTTCGAGGCGCTGCTCACCGATCTGCTGGAGATCTCCAGGTTCGACGCCGGGGTGGCCCTGCTCAGCACCGACGTGGTCGACCTGAACGACATCGTCACCCAGGTGCTCGAGGCCAACGCGCTGCTGGCCCGTAGCCAGGGGGTGTCGATCACCGTGCACAGCACCGGCGAGGCGAAGGCCGAGGTCGACGGGCGACGGATCGAGCGGATCCTGCGCAACCTGGTGGTCAACGCGATCGAGCACAGTGAGGGGAAGCCGATCGAGGTCCTGGTGGCCAGCGACCAGCTCGCCGTGGCCGTGGCGGTCCGCGACCATGGCATCGGGTTCGAGGCCAGCCAGGCCAAGCAGGTGTTCCATCGCTTCTGGCGGGCCGACCCGGCACGGAACCGGACCGTGGGCGGCAGCGGTCTGGGCCTGGCCATCGCCATGGAGGATGCGAACCTGCACGGCGGCTGGCTGACGGCCTGGGGCCGTCCGGGGCTCGGTGCCCAGTTCCGGCTGACCCTGCCCCGTCGGCGGGGCATGGTCCTACGCACGTCGCCGCTCCCGTTGGTTCCGCGAGACCTGGTGAGCGCCACGACGGTGCCGGCGGACCCGGCCGAGCCGGACATCGACGGCGACCCGACAGTCAGCCGGGCCGACATGCCCGACGGACGGCCGCTCTTTCCGCGGTCCGGGAGCCCCGCCGGGGAGCCGGCCAATGCGCCGGCCCAGGTCGAGCAGGCGGTCGTGCCGCGATGACGCTCGGCTCCCGCGTACGCGGTGTCGCACTTCTCGTGGTGGTCGCCCTCCTCGCCCTGAGCGGGTGTGTGCAGGTACCGACCTCCGGACCGGTCAAGAAGGTGCCGGGCCAGGCCGAGGTCTGTCAGAACTGCATCA
The DNA here is from genome assembly GCA_035296105.1 of Propionibacteriaceae bacterium. Taxonomy (GTDB): domain Bacteria; phylum Actinomycetota; class Actinomycetes; order Propionibacteriales; family Propionibacteriaceae; genus Microlunatus. The sequence continues at coordinate 1,549 of DATHBQ010000330.1, forward strand.
ACGTCGAGGTGGCACCGCCGGCGCCCGGCGCCGAACCGGGTGAGGTGGTCGAGGGGTATCTCCGGGCGATGTTCAACTACCAGCCGGGCTACACCACCGCCAAGCAGTTCCTCACCGGCGCCGCGGCAGCGGCATGGCGCCCGGGTGACGGCGTGTCGATCTACCGGGGAGGACCGGAGGTCGACGGGGACAATGTGCAACTTGTCGGGCGGCGGGTCGGCATGGTGGGGAAGGACCGCACCTACACCGTGCAGGACACCCGGTTCAGCTGGGACTTCCGGCTGGTCCAGGAGAACGGCCAGTGGCGCATCAGCAACGCGCCCGAGGGTCTGCTGGTCGCGGAGTACGCCTTCCGCCGCTTCTACACCGCCTACTCGACCTACTTCGTCGGCTACAACGGGACACTGGTGCCCGAACGGATCTACCTGCCGGCGCTGCGCAATCCTGACAACATCGCTTCAGCGTTGATGACCGCTCTGCTCGCCGGACCGTCGAAGTGGCTGGGACGGGCCGCGAAGTCGGAGATCCCGATGGGGACTTCGCTCAGCCTGGACTCGGTGACCATCAGCAACGGAATCGCCGAGGTCCCGCTGAACGAGACGATCCTCGGCGCCGCCGATCCGCAGCGGGGATTGATGGCCGCCCAGATCGTCTACACCTTGCGTCAGGTGTCAGCGGTCAAAGGCGTGCTGATCACAGTGAACGAGCAGAAGTACCGGCTACCCGGAGCCGATCAGACCAGTCTGGTGCTCCCGATGGACGCGGTGTCCCGGGAGATCGACCCGGTGCCGCTGGTCGACAACCAGCTGTACGCGGTCCAGGACCGACGGGTCTTCCGGGTGACGACGCCGACCGGGACGCCCGAGCTGCAGGCGCTCGACGGACCCCTCGGCAAACCGCGCCGGTACCCCGTGGACTCGCTCGCCGTGTCGGTCAAAGGCACCGACCTGGCCGCCGTGACAGACGGTGGGAAGGCGCTGCGGCGGTCGACCACCACCACCGAGAGTGACTTCACGACCCTGGCCGAGGGTCTCACCGAACTGCTGCGACCGCAGTTCACCCGCTATGGCGAGGTCTGGGCCGTCGGCCGGCAGGGCGGTCGACAGCGGTTCTGGGTATCCGGCTCGGGCCTGGCGGACAACACGGTGGTCTCGTCGGTGTTCGAGGACGGGAAGGTCACGGCGTTCCGCATCTCGCCGGACGGCGCCCGCATGGCCTTGGTGCGGCAGACGCGCACCGGCCAGGAGCTCGGCATGGTCCGGATCGTCCGCGCCGAGGGGGTGGCGGTCGAGGGTTGGAAGACGATCGATGTCACGCAGTCCGAACTACCTCAGCTCGCGCAGATCACCGATGTGGCGTGGCTCGACGCCAACGAGCTGCTGGTCCTGGGTACACCGTCGCGCGATGCCCCGCCGACCGCGGTGCGGATCACCACTGACGCATCGCGGATCACCGAAGAGGGGGGCGCCCCGCCCGAGTGGAACGCCCGTGAGCTGACCGTCCTCAGCCGACCCCAGACGGTTGTCGTCATCGGCCGGGACGGCAGGACCTGGCGGAGGGACGGTGGTCAGTGGGTGTCGTTCCTGCCCGGCGTCACCACCCTCGCGTACGCCGGCTGAGCCGTCTGCGGGCCACCACGGCGAGCGTCGTCCACAGATTCGGCCCGAGACCGGCCACCCCCGCGCGAGCCGGTCCATATTGGTCGGATGCCGACCTCGCCGTCTCCGGTTGAGCGCTGGATCTCGGCGGCCGGTGACCTCCTGCTGGGCGCCCGCTGTCACGGGTGCGACGGAGCCTGGTGGGGCGTCTGCCCGGTCTGCCGGGACCAACTGGCCGAGCGTCGGCCACGCTGGGCGCGGCCCGACCCGTGCCCGGAGGGCTTCCCGCGTACGGTCGCATCGTCGGCATACGACCCCCTGCTGCGGGGGCTGATCAACGCCCACAAGGAGCGCCAGGCGCTCGGCCTGACGCCGGTCCTCGGCCGACGGCTGGCGTACAGCGTGCAGGCGCTGCTGCGGGCCGGCGGAGTCGCCCCCGGGGCCACGGTGAGCCTGGTCCCGGTGCCGTCGGCCGCCCGGGCCGTCCGCGAACGGGGCTTCGACGCCACCGCCGCTCTGGCGCGGACCGCGGCCCGCCGGCTCCGGCCGCGGTACCGGGTCGCCGTCCTGCCGGTCCTGGTCCAGGCCCGTAGCGTACGCGACCAGTCCGGTCTGGACGCCCGGGCCCGGCAGGCCAACCTCGCCGGCGGGTTCCGGGTGCGCGGAGGACTGCCGAACCGACGCGTCGTGGTCGTCGACGACCTGGTGACGACGGGAAGCAGCCTGACCGAGGCCGCCCGGGTGCTCGGCCAGGCCGGAGCCTGTGTGCTGGGGGCGGCCACGGTGGCGGCCACCGAACGTCGAGGTGGACCGGGCGGTAGGTGAGAAGACGGTGAGGATTCCCGGTAGCCGTAGCCAGGCCGGAGTGCAAGGACTAGCGTCGCTCTATGGCGCTCTGGCCCAGACTTATCCCGACGGAAACGGGTAAGTAGGGGGCAGCAGCGCCATTGTCTTGTCCGCCGGGGTGGCCACCCCAGAGCGCCGACCACCGGTCGGCCGAGTGAGGTACGCATGGATGTTGTTGTCAAGGCCCGCCACTGCAACGTGACCGAGGAGTTCCGCAGCTACGTGGCGGAGAAGATCACCAGGCTGGAGAAGCTCGACGACCGGGTCATCCGGGTCGAGGTCGAGCTCTCCGCGGAGCGCAACAAGCGCCAGCACGACCAAGCCAGCCGGGTCGAGATCACCGTACGGACCAAGGGTCCGGTGGTTCGAGCCGAGGCCGCGGCGGAGGACAAGCCGGCGGCCTTCGACCTCGCTCTGGACAAGCTCATGGCCCAGTTCCGCAAGGCGGCCGACCGCAAGCGGGTCCACCATGGCCAGCACACGCCGCGCTCGCTCTACCAGGCGGCCGCCGTGCTGCCGAACTTCGAGAACGGCCACGCCGAGAGCAACGGCAACGGCCGGCACACGGTGGCCGGGATCGAGGTCGACGGCGACGGTCCACTGGTGGTCCGGGAGAAGGTGCATCCCGGTGTCCCGATGAGCCTCGACCAGGCTCTGCTGGAGATGGAGCTGGTCGGCCACGACTTCTACCTGTTCCTGGACGCCGAGCACCAGACCCCGAGCGTCGTGTACCGGCGCAAGGCGTACGACTACGGCGTCATCCGGCTCGACACCCACGGGGCGCTGGTCCAGCCGTAGCCCGCCCGACCGTCCAAGGAGGGCGGGGCACCCTGACCCGGTTCCGGTACGGACTGTCGGTGCCGGCCGCTAGCGTGCTCCTCGATGAGGCGGGAACGGTTGACCCGGGGCCAGGCGCGACGGATCGCCCTGGCCGCGCAGGGTTTCGGGCGCACGCGACCGGTGGGACCGGTCACCGTGCGGCATCTCCAGGCGGCGGTCGACCGGCTGGCCCAGTTCCAGATCGACTCGATCAACATCGTGACCCGGGCGCACTTCATGCCGCTGTTCTCCCGGGCGGGGCCCTATGACCCTCGGCTGCTGGAGCGGGCCGCTCACCAACCACCTCGGCGGCTGTTCGAGTACTGGGGGCACGCCGCCAGCCTGATCGACGTCTCCGTGCAGCCGCTGCTGCGGTTCCGCATGCAGGGAGGGTTCCGGGACGTCTGGGGCGGCGTCGAGCGGGTGGCCCGGGAGAACCCGGCGCTGGTCGATCACGTCCGGGAGGAGGTCGCGGTCCGGGGCCCGGTCAGCGCCCGCCAGCTGGAGGTGGAGGAGGTCCGGGACCGGAGCAACTGGGGCTGGAACTGGTCGGCGGTCAAGACGGTCCTCGAGTGGCTGTTCTACTGCGGCGAGGTGACCTCCGTCCGGCGCAACAGCCAGTTCGAGCGGGTCTACGACCTGCCCGAGCGGGTGCTGCCGCCGGCTGTGCTGGCCGCGCCGACGCCCACTCCGGCGGAGTCGGTGGTCGGACTGGTGCGGCGGGCCGCGCGGGCGCTCGGTGTGGCCAGCGAGTTCTGCCTCCGCGACTACTTCCGCACCCGGCCGGACATGACCCGGGCGGCGGTGGCCGACCTGGTGGACAGCGGCGAGCTGCTGCCGGTGACCGTCCAGGGTTGGGAGGCCAAGCCGCACTACCTGTGGCACGAGGCCGCCATGCCGCGCCGGATCGTCGCGCGGGCGCTGCTCAGCCCGTTCGACTCGATGATCTTCGAGCGGGCCCGGCTGGAGCGTTTGTTCGACTTCGGCTACCGGATCGAGATCTACGTGCCCGAGCCCAGGCGGCAGTACGGCTACTACGTGTATCCGTTCCTGCTCGGTGAGCACTTCGTCGCCCGCGTAGACCTCAAAGCCGACCGCGCCCGCGGCGTGCTCCGGGTCAACTCGGCCTGGCTCGAGCCGGGCCGAGTTCCCGGTCATGTGGCCACCGAGCTGGCCGCCGAGCTCGCCACGCTGGCCGAGTGGCAGGGGCTGTCGGCCATTGAGGTGCGCCCGCGCGGAGATCTGGCCGCGGTCCTCGGCGCCGTGGTCGCCCGCTGATCGGGATCGGCCGCCGGAAGCCCGAGGCCCGCTCCAGGTTGGCCTACGATGGGATGTCGTGCGCAGGGAACCGCGCAGCGCCGTAGACCGTGCACGTGGGTGACAACGAATGTAAGGGAGCCCGTTTCCGTGGCTTTGATGGACAGACTGCTCCGCATCGGCGAGGGCAAGCTGCTGAAGCAGCTGAAGGGCATCGCCAACCAGGTCAACGCGATCGAGGACGACTTCGTCGCGATGGACGACGAGGAGCTGCGCGGCCAGACCGCCGACTTCCGCGCCCGGGTCGAGAAGGGCGAGTCGCTCGAGTCATTGATGCCCGAGGCGTTCGCCACAGTGCGCGAGGCCAGCCGCCGGGTGCTGGACAAGCGGCACTTCGACGTCCAGATCATGGGTGGGGCTGCGCTGCACCTGGGCAACATCGCCGAGATGAAGACCGGTGAGGGCAAGACCCTCGTCGCCACCCTGCCGTCCTACCTGAACGCGCTGACCGGCAAGGGCGTCCACGTGGTCACTGTCAACGACTACCTGGCCAAGTTCCAGTCGGAGTGGATGGGCCGGGTACACCACTTCCTCGGCCTGGACGTCGGGGCGATCCTGTCCCAGATGGACCCGGCGGAGCGGCGCGTCGCGTACGCGGCCGACATCACCTACGGCACCAACAACGAGTTCGGTTTCGACTACCTGCGCGACAACATGGCGTTGTCGCTGGAGGACTGCGTCCAGCGCGGACACTACTTCGCCATCGTGGACGAGGTCGACTCGATCCTGATCGACGAGGCGCGTACGCCACTGATCATCTCCGGGCCGGCCGAGGACTCCCACAAGTGGTACCCGGAGTTCGCCAAGCTGGTCGACCGGCTGCGCCGCGACGAGCACTACGAGGTGGACGAGAAGAAGCGGACGGTCGCGATCCTGGAGGCCGGCATCGACGTCGTCGAGGACCGCCTGGGCATCAGCAACCTCTACGAGTCGGCCAACACCCCGCTCATCTCCTACCTGAACAACGCGATCAAGGCCAAGGAGCTGTTCAAGCTCGACCGCGACTACGTCAACCTCGACGGCGAGATCCTGATCGTCGACGAGCACACCGGCCGCACCCTGGTCGGCCGCCGCTACAACGAGGGGCTGCACCAGGCCATCGAGGCCAAGGAGCGGGTGCAGATCCGCGAGGAGTACCAGACCCTCGCCACGATCACCCTGCAGAACTACTTCCGGATGTACGAGAAGCTCTCCGGGATGACCGGCACGGCGCTGACCGAGGCCGCCGAGTTTCAGAAGATCTACGGCCTGGGTGTGGTGCCGATCCCGACCAACAAGGACATGATCCGGGCCGACCAGCGGGATCTGATCTACCGGACCGAAGAGGCCAAGTTCGAGGCCATCGTGGCCGATGTGGCGGAACGGCACGCGAAGGGTCAGCCGGTGCTGATCGGCACGGCGAGCGTTGCCAAGTCCGAGATCCTGTCGGCGATGTTGAAGAAGGCCGGCGTCAAGCACGAGGTGCTGAACGCCAAGCAGCACGAGCGGGAGGCGGCGATCATCGCGCTGGCCGGGCGGAAGGGCGCGGTCACCGTGGCCACCAACATGGCCGGGCGTGGCACCGACATCATCCTGGGCGGCAACCCCGAGTTCATGGCCGACCACCACCTGCGGGAGCAGGGCATCGACCCGGTCGAGCACTCCGAGGAGTACGAGAAGCTCTACCCCGAGCTGCTGGCCGAGCTGGAGGAGCAGGTCGCGGCCGAGCACGCCGAGGTCGTCGAGCTCGGCGGACTCTACGTCGTCGGCTCCGAGCGTCACGAGTCCCGACGGATCGACAACCAGCTGCGCGGCCGGTCCGGTCGTCAGGGCGACCCGGGGGAGAGCCGGTTCTACCTGTCGCTGGGCGACGACCTGATGCGGCTGTTCAAGTCCGACATCGTGGAGTGGGTGCTGCAGGCGCTCAAGATGCCGGACGACGTGCCGATCGAGAACAAGCGGGTGTCCGGATCCATCGCCAGCGCCCAGAGCCAGGTCGAGGCGCAGAACTTCGAGACCCGGAAGAACATCCTCAAGTACGACGACGTGATGAACCGCCAGCGCCATGCCGTATACGGCGACCGGCGCAAGGTGCTCGAGGGCGCCGACGTCGAGTCGCGACTGCGCTCGACGGTGGACACCGTGGTCGAGCAGTACGTGTTGGGGGCGACCGAGGGCTTCGTCGAGGACTGGGACCTGGAACAGCTGTGGACGAACATGGCCACGCTCTACCCGGTGTCGCTGGACCGCAGTGACTACGAGGAGCGCGACGACCTCGAGCGGCAGGTGCTGATCGACGACTTCAAGGCCGACGCCCAGGCGGCGTACGACCGCCGGGAGGTCGAGCTCGGCGAAGAGGTGATGCGGGAGCTCGAGCGCCGCGTGCTGCTCACCGTGCTGGATCGCAAGTGGCGCGAGCATCTCTACGAGATGGACTACCTGCGCGAAGGCATCGGCCTGCGGGCGATGGCTCAGCGCGACCCGCTGGTCGAGTACCAGCGCGAGGGCGGCGACATGTTCAACGCCATGATGGAAGCCTTCATGGAGGAGGTCGTCGGCTTCATCTTCCACCTCGAGGTGGAGGTGAACCAGACGCCTCAGGTCGGCGTCGTCACCGGTGCCGACGGAGTGCCGGTGCAGATCACCGCCGGACGGAACGGCCAGGACACCGCCGCCGGCGACCGCCCGCTGGTCGAGACAGGGCCGGACCCGGACGGCCCGGGGGTGGCGGTGAGCGTCCTCGACGAGGACGCCAGCGACGAGGAGCTCGAGGAGATCATCTCCGAGCTGCCGGCACCGGCGCGGACCGAGGTGCGAGCCAAGGGTCTCAGCGTGCAACGCAGCCGGGCCCTGGCCTACTCGGCGCCGGACGAGGACGGCTCGGTCAAGACCGCGGGAGCGCCGACCCGCACGCAGCAGGACGACCCGTACGCGGGGGTCGGTCGCAACGCACCATGTCCGTGCGGCTCGGGGAAGAAGTTCAAGATGTGCCACGGGCGGCCCGGCGCCGTCTGACGCCGCCCGTCGTACCTTCTCCGTTCCCCCGAGGGTCTGACCTGTCGTGAGTTCTTCTGCCCGGTGCCGTGTGCGCGCCGTGACCGCGGTGGTGACTGCGGCGTTCCTGGCGGTCGGGGTCAGCGCTTGCACCGGCTCGGCCGGTACGCCGCCAGCGACTGAGCCGACCATCAGTGCAAGCTCGGCCAGTGGTACGCCGACCCCCGCGCCGTCTCCTACTGAAGAGCCGACGAGGACGAAGGCCGGCGACCCACTGACCGGTGGCAAGGTCAGCGGCAACCCGGTTATCGCGGTCAAGGTGGAGAACACCTCTGCCGCCCAGCCCCAGGTCGGGCTGAGCCAGGCGGATATCGTCTTCGTGGAGGAGGTCGAGGGAGGGCAGACCCGGCTGGTCGCGGTCTACCACTCGCGGCTGCCCACCCGGCTCGGCCCGGTCCGCAGCGCGCGGACCACCGACGCTCAGCTGCTACCCCTGTTCGGTAAGCCGGGGCTGGTCTACTCCGGCGCGAACGCCCGGGTCCAGCGCACCCTGGACCGCGCGTCCCTGGTCCCGGTCTTCCGGCTCACCCGCGACCGCCGGCGATCCGCGCCGCACAACGTCTTCGTCGACCTGCGTCAGGTTGCGCGGACGGAGAAGCTGGGCAAGGCCAAGCCGATCGGCTGGACGTTCGCCGACGAGCCGAGCCAACGCGGCGGGGCGGATGACAAGGCGGTCTCGAAGGTGGGCAACGACACCATCGGCTTCGCGTACGCCAGGGGCCGCTACACCGTCACCTGGCGGGGCGAACGCTATGTCGACGGCGACGACCAGTCGGTCACCAGGGCTGACAACGCGGTCATCATGCGCGTCCGCAACGTCCCGGACGGCAATCGCGACGTGCTCGGCTCGGCGTCGGTGCTGTCGGAGACCGTGGGCCGGGGGAAGGTGACGGTCTACCGTGACGGGGTGAAGATCGAGGGCAGCTGGTCGCGGAAGAAGTCCTCGGCCCCGCTCCGTTTCACCGCCGCGGACGGCCGGGACATCGCTCTCAAGCCGGGCCGGACCTGGGTCACCCTGCAGGGCTGACCGGAAGCAGGGTCCCTTGGTGTGCAGCGCGCCACGACCCCACGTCACTCGCCGCCCTCTCGGCATCCTCCCGCGATGGAAAGTTGTCCACAGATCCGGCCGCGCCCCTTACGCCGGCTTAGCCGGGCCGGTCAGCGTGGTCCTCCACCGACCAACAGAGGAGGTCCCGTGTCTGTTTCGGCCGCCGTCCCGCGGCTCGTCGTCCGTCCGCTGGTCGAGAGCCGACCACCTGCTGTGTCCTGGGTCCCAGCACCGCTCCGGAGTGTCCCACCCGACCAGCCCACCCTCGACCTCGCCGAGCCGGACGTCGTCGACCTTGCCCAGCCCCGACAGCCCGGCGCCAGGGTCACGGTGACGCGCGCCCGCTGGACTGTCCGTCCCCGCCCGGATCTGCCCGACGCCGCGGAGTGGAGCGCCTCGCTCATCGTGGCCGTCGTCCAGGCCCTGCTCGCCCAGCGGCCGATCGCCCAGCTCAACCGGTGGCTGGCCGACGACGTGCTCGCCGCGGTCAGCCGCCAGCAGCGGCGGCGCCGGTCGGCGCCGCCGCGGACGGTGGTCCCGGTCGGCCTCCACTCGCTCCGGGTGCAGCATCCCCACCCTGAGGTGGCCGAGGTCGCGGCCCGCGTAGCGGTAGGCGGCTCCAGCACGCCCGTGGCGCTGCGCCTGGAGGCGCTCGGCACGCGTTGACTCGGCACGGCGTTGGAGTTGGACCCGCGAATGTTTCGCTAGGGTGGACTTACACAGTAAGCCTCGTCCAGAGTCGGGCGACCAGACCAAACATGGGTACGGAGTGTTCGTGAGTCGAACCGATGAGCTGGACGCTGAAAAAGTCAAGAAGCAGGTCCCCGGCGGAGAGGCCGACAAGCCAAGCGAGATCCCACCCAAGGGGTGGGTGCAGGTGGTCAAGCGCGGCTTCGCCGAAGCCAAGGCCGATCAGGTGCCGCTGCTGGCGGCCGGGGTCGCGTTCTACGGTTTCCTCGCCATTTTCCCGTTGCTCTTGGCGATGGTCTTGATCTACGGCCTGGTCGTGGAACCGCAGCAGATCGCCGACCAGATCAACTCGATCGGGGCCCTGCCCGAGGACGCCCGCAGGCTGATCACCGACCAGATCACCCTGGCCTCGACCCGGGAGACCGGGGCGGGCATCGGGCTGGCGTTCTCGATCCTGCTCGCGCTGTGGAGCGCGTCGGGCGGCATGGCCAACCTGGTCACCGCGATCAGCACGGCGTACGACGAGGAGGAGAAGCGCAACTTCCTCAAGAAGCGCGGACTGGCCCTGCTGCTCACCCTGGGCGCGATCGTCTTCCTCATCATCACGCTGGCCCTGGTCGCGGTGTTCCCGGTGATCAGCGG
>DATHBQ010000331.1:0-13059 GCA_035296105.1 Propionibacteriaceae bacterium
GTCGATCAGCAGGACGTCCACGTCGCGGTAGCGGCGACGGAACTCGACCCCTTTGTTCTGGCTGATCGCGTTGATGACGTCGTTGGTCAGCTCCTCGGTGGAGACGTAGCGCACCCGCACCCGGTCGCCGTAGGAGCGCACATAGTGCCCCAGCGCGTGCAGCAGGTGGGTCTTGCCCAGGCCGGACTCGCCGTAGATGGTCAACGGGTTGTACGACTTCCCCGGACTCTCGGCCACGGCGATGGCGGCGGCATGGGCGAACCGGTTGGAGCTGCCGATGACGAAGGTCTCGAAGGTGTACTTCGGGTTGAGCCGGACGTCGGTCTCCCGCCGCGGGCGGTAGGGATCGGCGCCGTTTCCGCCGTCATAGTCGGCGTAGCCGGGGGTCACCAGCGGGTTGGGGCCGGCCGCCGATGGTTCGGGGAGCAGCGGACGGTGCCCCTCGGTGCCGGGATCGGGCTCAGGCTCGGCCGGCGGTGCGTACGCGGGACCGGTGTCCCCGGCGTCCAGCGAGTCGTCCACCAGCACCGCGAGGTGCACGTTCCGCCCGAAGAACTCGGCCAGCGTGGCCTCGATGTCGGTGCGGAAGCGGACCTCGAGCTGGTTGCGGGTGAAGATGTTCGGCACCGCCACCATCATCAGGTCGGCGTGCAGGGCGACCGGCTTACCGGTGTTCAGCCAACGCCGCAACTCCGGAGGCGAGGACGACCGGAGGTGTTCCCAGGCCTGGAACGGGGATTCGGCCGTGCTCTCTGGAGGCTCGCTCACTCATTCTCCACTTGCAATCCGGTGCCGCCGACCCGCTCTCGGGAGCGAGCCAGGTCGACTGCGGCCCACCCCCGCGGTGGGTTGTCATGCGTCAGTCTGGGTCCTGCTATCTCGCCCCTCCACATCGTTATCCACAGTTGTGCACAAAATGTTCCGCCGATCGGCGAGCGCCGGGGGCGATCGGCGACCATGGACCAGCTAGGCCGCTCCGGGGCAGGCCCGGAAAGACCACGCGAAGTGGAAGGGTGAGGCGAACGGCGACGCTAGCAACGGCCAGACCTTCGTGCAACCCAATCGCGAAAAGTCGCTGGTCGAACGGCGTGTCGGCTGGACTCGACGAAATCGGCTCGGGCACAATCCCCGGCCCCGGCGCGGTTTGACCGGCTTGACCGGGCCCCGTACCGTTAGAAGGTCGCCGTTTCTCCCTCTGCCTAGTCGACCGTGTACGCGGGGCAGGCGCGAGTCGGCACCACCGCCTGAGCACCTGACCGACACTGACGATAGTGGGAGCCCTCCCGTGAGCAAGCGCACGTTCCAGCCCAGCCTTCGGCGCCGCAGCCGTACCCACGGTTTCCGCCACCGGATGCGGACCCGGGCCGGTCGCGCGATCCTCGCCGCCCGTCGGCGCAAGGGTCGCTCCGAGCTGTCGGCCTGACCGCTTCGCCATCTCGGTGCTTCCCCGGCTCGTGCGGATGCGCCGCTCGGAGGACTTCCGGCGGACGGTACGCGGCGGTGTCCAGGTCGGGCGCCCCACTCTGGTGCTTCACGCGGCCGTTGCTCCTGGTGCCGCGGCGCAGGTCGGGTTCGTGGTCGGCAGAACCGTCGGGAATGCCGTGACACGCAATCGGGTCCGCCGCCGGTTGCGCCACCTGGCCGCCGCCGAGCTGGCGCTTACGTCGCAGCCGGTGAGCGTGGTGGTGCGGGCGCTCCCCCGGGCGGCGGCCGCTCCCGACGACGTGCCGGTCGACTTCGCCTCGGCCTGGCCGCAGGCTCTGGACCGGCTGGCCCGCCGGCCGGCGGACGCGGGTGCACGGCGATGAAGTACGTGCTGATCGGCCTGCTCAAGGTCTGGCGGCTGACCATCAGCCCGCTCTACGGCAACGTGTGCCGCTACTACCCCAGCTGCTCGGCGTACGCGCTCCGGTCGGTGGAGTTCCACGGCGCCGTTCGGGGCAGCTGGTTGACCGTCCGGCGGCTGTTGCGCTGCCATCCGTGGTCGCCCGGCGGTTACGATCCGGTGCCCGGCACTCCCGAGTGGGAGGCCGAGCTGGCCGAGCAGGGTTTGCGGTCCGAGTCTGTCGAAGACCTTTCGACGAGCTCGGGGCGCATGGAGTGGCCACGCAGAATAGATGGGACTCTGACTACGACGCCGACCGGGCGTCACGACAAGGTGTGAACGCATGGAGCTTTTGCCGCTGCTGATCCCGATGGCCTGGTACGACCCGTTCGTCTCCATCGGCAGCGCCATCATGCAGCCGCTCTACTGGGTGGTCTCCGGAATCCTGGTGCTGGCGCACTGGCTGTTCGCGCCGATCTTCGGCTCAGACTCCGGCTGGACCTGGACCTTGGCCATCGTCATGCTGACCGTGGTCATCCGGACGGCGCTCATCCCGCTGTTCGTCAAGCAGATCAAGTCCTCACGCTCGATGCAGCTGCTGCAGCCGAAGGTCCGCGAGCTGCAGAAGAAGTACGGTCACGACCGCGAGAAGCTCGGTCAAGAGACCATGAAGCTCTACAAGGACAACAACGCGAACCCGTTGGCGTCCTGCCTGCCGCTGCTGTTGCAGATGCCGATCTTCCTGGCCCTGTTCCGGGTGCTGGACGGGGTGGCGCGGACCGACGACGCCGGCAACCCCTACATCCGCGGCTACTGGCTGAAGCAGAACCCGGACCTGGTCGACTCACTGAACCAGGCGACCATCTTCGGCGCCCGGATCTCCGACACCTTCCTCAAGGTGCCGCTGGGCAACGGCATCAGCAGCGTGCACCTGGTGACGGTGCTGCTCATCATCGCGATGACGGTGACGCTGTTCATCACCCAGCTGCAGCTGATGAAGAAGAACATGCCGCCGGAGGCGTTGACCGGCCCGTTCGCGCAGCAGCAGAAGATCATGCTCTACGTCTTCCCGCTGATCTTCGCGGTTGGCGGCATCAACTTCCCGGTGGGCGTGCTGATCTACTGGTTCACCTCGAACGTGTGGACGATGGCCCAGCAGTTCTACGTGATCCGCCGCAACCCGGCGCCCGGCACCCCGGCGTACGAGGCCTGGGAGGAGCGCCGGAAGGCCAAGCTGAAGCGGCACGGCGGCGGTGAGGAGCCGGAAGGCGGCGAGGCCGGAGGCAACGGGGCCCGTCCGCTGGCCCCGGTGCCCAGCGGTAACGGCACGGCGGCGACCGCGAGCGCGCCGCCACGGGTGGTGCGGCAGCAGCCGCGAAAGCAGAGCCGGTCCAGGCGCAAGCGCTGACCGGGAACAAGGTGGCTGGCGTACGGGGGTTTCCCGGCGCTGCCCCGACCGCAGGAAGGGACGAGATCTTGAGCGACCAGACCGAGCTTGCCGTGGCCGAGCCGGAGGCCGAAGCGACCGAGGCCGAAGCGACCGAGGGCAGGTCGGAGAACCCGTTGGAGGAGGAGGCGGAGATCGCCGCCGACTACCTCGAGGAGCTGCTGGACATCGCCGACCTGGACGGTGACATCGACACCTTCATCGAGGGCGACCGGGCGCATGTCTCGATCGTCAGCGAGTCGGAGGCGCTGGTCGGGCCGGACGGCGAGGTACTGGACGCCCTGCAGGAGCTGACCCGGCTGGCGGTGATGACGCAGACCGGTGACCGCAGCCGGCTGATGCTCGACGTGGCCGGCTACCGCGACCGGCGGCGCAAGGAGCTGATCGCGCTGGCCACCGACGCCGTACGCGAGGTGCAGGACTCCCGCGACCGGGTGCCGCTGGCCCCGATGAACCCGTTCGAGCGCAAGATCGTGCACGACGCGGTGGCGGCCGCCGGGCTGACCAGCGAGTCCGAGGGTGAGGAGCCCCGTCGCCACGTGGTGGTCCTGCCGGTCTGACGACCTCCGCGGCCGTTCCTGTCGGACCGGCCGCGTAGCGTCCCGATCGTGGCGGTGCACCAGCTCTCCCCGCGGGACGCGCGGCGGATCGCCGTGCGGGCGCAGCTGCTCGATGGAACGCGGCCGACGGACCTGCTGGACACGGTCCACCATCTCACCATGCTCCAGCTCGACCCGATCGCGGCCGTCGCGCCCAGTGCGGATCTTGTCGCCTGGAGCCGGCTGGGCTCGGCATACCGGCCGGCCCACCTCATCGATGCCGTCGACCGACGCCGGCTGATCGAGCTCGACGCCCGGTTGCGGCCGGCCGAGGACTTCGCGTTGTACCGGGCCGAGATGGCGCAGTGGCCGGCGCAGGAGCGGCTGCGGGACTGGCACCGGGCCAACGCGGAGTGGCTCGCCGCCAACGACGCCTGCCGACGGGACATCCTGGACCGACTGACCCGGTCCGGACCGTTGCCGTCGCGCGAGCTGCCCGACACCTGCGCGGTCCCCTGGTCCTCGACCGGGTGGACCAACGACAAGAACATCACCCGGATGCTGGAGTTCCTGGTCGCCCGCGGTGAGGTGGCCGTCGCCGGGCGGCAGGGCCGCGACCGGCTGTGGGACCTGGCCGAGCGGGTCTACCCCGACGATCCTGTGGTGCCGGCCGATGGGGCGCTGCGCCACCGGAACGAGCGGCGCCTCCGGGCGCTGGGCCTGGCCCGGGCCCGGGGACCGGTCTACCCGGGTGAGCCGGCGGACGTCGGTGAGATCGGCGAGCCGGCGGTGGTCGAGGGGGTACGCGGCCGATGGCGGGTCGACCCGGAACAACTGGGTCTCCTGGGACAGCTGTTCTCCGGACGGGTGGCGCTGCTCTCCCCCTTCGACCGTCTGGTCCACGACCGCAAGCGGGCCCTGCAGATCTTCGGGTTCGAGTACCAGCTCGAGATGTACAAGCCGGTCGGCTCGCGGCGCTGGGGGTACTACGCGTTGCCGATCCTGAGCGGCGACGCGCTGGTCGGCAAGCTCGACGCGACGGCCGACCGCAAGGCCGGTGTGCTGCGGGTCGACGCGATCCACCAGGACGTGCCCTTCGACGCGGCGACCAGCGCCAACGTACGCGCGGAGATCGTCGCACTGGCCGATTGGCTGGGACTGGAGCCCAAGCTGCCCGGCTGAGGCGACAGTAGGGTTCCGTTATGGCGGACAACCTCATCCAGAACTATGTGAATGGCAAGCTGGTCGACTCGGCGGCGACTGAGTTCACCGAGCTGGTGAATCCGACGACCGGCAAGGTCACCGGCCGCTCCCCCAAGTCGACGCCGGAGGAGGTCGACGAGGCAGTGCAGGCGGCGGCGGCCGCATTCGGTGAGTGGCGGCGGACGACCCCGTCGCAGCGGCAGCAGGCCCTGCTCAAGCTCGCCGACGCGATCGAGGAGCACGCCGACGAGCTCGTCGTGTTGCAGAGCCGGAACACCGGTCAGATCAAGACGCTGATCCGCTCCGAGGAGGTCAAGGTCGGGGCCGACCAGCTGCGGTTCTTCGCCGGCGCGGCCCGGAACCTGGAGGGCAAGGCCACCGGGGAGTACATGGAGGGCCTGTCCTCCTCGATCCGCCGTGAGCCGATCGGCGTGGTCGCCCAGGTCACGCCGTGGAACTACCCGCTGATGATGGCGATCTGGAAGATGGCGCCGGCCATCGCCGCGGGCAACACCGTGGTGCTCAAGCCCAGCGACACCACGCCGGAGTCGACGGTGAGGTTCGCCGAGCTGGCCGGGGAGATCCTGCCGCCCGGGGTGTTCAACGTGGTCAACGGGGATGGGCAGACCGGCAGGACGCTGGTCGAGCACCCGGTCCCCGGTCTGGTCTCCATCACCGGTTCGGTCCGGGCCGGCATCTCGGTGGCCGTCTCCGCCGCCCAGCAGCTGAAGCGGGCCCACCTTGAGCTGGGCGGCAAGGCCCCGGTGGTGGTCTTCGCCGACGCCGACATCGAGGCCGCCGCCGACGGCATCGCCACCGCCGGGTTCTTCAACGCGGGCCAGGACTGCACCGCCGCCACCCGGGTCATCGTGGCCGAGCCGATCCACGACGCGTTCGTCGCCGCTCTGGTGGAGAAGGCCAAGGCCACCCGACCCGGCGACCCGGACGACGAGGACGCGGCGTACGGACCGCTGAACAACGCGAACCACTTCGCCAAGGTGTCCACGATCGTCGCCGGGCTCCCCGAGCACGCGCGCGTGGAGACCGGGGGCAGGCAGTTCGGCTCCGAGGGGTTCTTCTTCGAGCCAACGGTGGTCACCGGGCTGCATCAGGACGACCAGGCCATCCAGGAGGAGATCTTCGGACCGGTCATCACGGTCCAGTCCTTCACCGACGAGGCGGACGCGCTGGCCAAGGCGAACGGGGTGCCGTACGGGCTCTCCTCCAGCGTCTGGACCAAGGACCACGCCACCGCGCTGCGGATGTCGCGGGACCTGGACTTCGGTTGTGTATGGATCAACACCCACATCCCACTGGTGGCGGAGATGCCGCACGGTGGGTTCGGCCAGTCGGGCTACGGCAAGGACCTGTCCGGGTACGGACTGGAGGACTACACCCGTGTCAAGCACGTAATGAGCTCGATCGGTTGACCGATGTATCGGAAGCGGACGAGCTCTTCGGCGAGGCTTCACCGGTGATAAAGCAATATGTCGACATTTTGCGGACGGACGGAGTCACCCGCGGTCTGATCGGACCGCGGGAGACCGACCGGCTCTGGGACCGGCACATCTACAACAGCGTCGCCATTGCCGGTCTGATCAGGGCTGATGCCGAGGTGGTCGATGTCGGCAGCGGCGCCGGGCTGCCGGGGATACCCCTGGCCGTGCTCCGGCTGGACCTGCGGGTGACGCTGCTCGAGCCCCTGCTGCGGCGGGTGACGTTCCTCTCCGAGACGCTCGATCGCCTTGGGCTCGGCGACCGGGTCAGGGTCGTCCGCGGCCGGGCCGAGGAGCACTCGGAGCAGTACGACGTGGTGATGGCGCGGGCCGTCGCCCCATTGGGTCGCCTGGTGCAGTGGTGTGCACCGTTGCGACGGCCAAGCGGGGTGATCCTCGCCCTGAAGGGCCAGTCTGCGGTCGCGGAGATCGCCGAGGCCGGCCCCGTGCTGGCCGACACCAGGCTGTCGGTCGAGCAGCTGAGCGTCAGCGCCCACCCCTCCGCGGAGCCGGCCACCGTCATCCGCCTGGGCGCCGACTGAGCCTGCCGAAGGGCGCATCCGGGAGGCGTCATCGACCGGCTTCGGGGCGTATCCGGACGCGACTCGCCCGAACCCGGCGACACGCGGCGGCTGGATGTGTGTCGGAGCGCGTTGGTAGCGTGTTCGCGGTCGAGAATGGCCGGAACGTTGCCAAATGTGTCGGGGGCCGATTCGATGGGTGCTTTCGTTGTTGAGAGAGTCGCACCAGGCCTGGGGTGGCCCCGGGATGTTGACGCCGACCCGGCGATCGGGTGGCCCGATGTTTCACGTGAAACCATGAGCGCGCCGCGACGGGCCAGCCCGTTCATGCGGGCCAATGGGCCGAGACGGGCCCGCTACGACGAAGATGAGGTACCGCCGCTCGCGACGCTCGCCGAGCCGGACGATGTTTCACGTGAAACGGCGACGCCGGCGCACCTGCCCGCTCCCCCGGCCACCCGGATCTTCGTCGTGGCCAACCAGAAGGGCGGCGTGGGCAAGACCACCAGTGCGGTCAACCTTGCCACCGGGCTCGCCCTGGGCGGCCTGTCGGTGCTGGTGATCGACCTTGACCCGCAGGGCAACGCGTCGACTGCCCTCGGCATCGACCACTCAGCGGGCACCCCGGGCTCGTACGAGGTCCTGATCGGCGGCGACCCACTCGCCAATCACGTGGTCGGCTCGGCGGAGGCGCCGAATCTCACGGTGCTGCCGGCGACCATCGACCTGGCCGGTGCAGAGATCGAGCTGGTCTCGATGGTGGCCCGGGAGAGCCGGCTGCTGCGTGCGCTCAACGCCTACCTGGCCGAGCACCCCACTGACTACGTGTTCCTGGACTGCCCGCCGTCGCTCGGGCTGCTGACGCTGAACGCCCTTGTGGCGGCCAACGAGATCCTGATTCCGATCCAGTGTGAGTACTACGCACTCGAGGGGGTGTCTCAGCTGGTGCGGACGATCAACCTGGTCAAGGGCGAGCTGAACAACAAGCTGCAGCTGAGCACGGTGCTGTTGACCATGTACGACGGTCGCACCCGGTTGGCCGCCCAGGTGGCCGATGAGGTGCGCAAGCACTTCGGGGCGGAGACGTTGCCCACGGTGATCCCCCGGTCGGTCCGGATCTCCGAGGCGCCGAGCTATGGGCAGTCGGTGCTGACCTACCATCCCGACTCGGCCGGTGCGGTGTCGTATCTGCAGGCCGCTGAGGAGATCGCCCGCCGCGGCGCGAGGCGAGCCGCCTGATGGCGACCAGCACCAAGAGCCGCGGACTCGGGCGCGGCCTGGGTGAGCTGTTCCAGCGCACCGAGCTGGACCAGCTGCCGCCGCCGCGGCCCGATCCGATCGAGGACCAGCCCCCGACGGACGCCCGACGCCCGGTCGAGCCGGCGGCGGCCGTCCCTATTCCCGAGGGGTCGTACTACGCCGAGCTGCCGATCGAGGCCATCACCCCGAACCCGCGCCAGCCGCGGTCGGTGTTCGACGAGGACGCGATGGCCGAGCTCGTCGACTCGATCACCGAGGTCGGTCTGCTGCAACCGATCGTGGTCCGGCCCCTGGGGAACGACCGGTTCGAGCTGGTCATGGGCGAACGGCGGTGGCGGGCGGCCCAGGCCGCCGCCCTTGCCGAGATCCCGGCGATCGTTCGGGAGACCAAGGATCACGACCTGCTGCGGGACGCCCTGCTGGAGAACCTGCACCGCGCGCAGCTGAACCCCCTGGAGGAGGCGGCCGCCTACCAGCAGCTGCTCACCGACTTCGGCTGCACCCAGGAGGAGCTGGCCACCCGGATCAAGCGGTCTCGCCCACAGATCTCCAACACCCTGCGCCTCCTCCGGCTGCCCGCCACGGTGCAGCGCCGGGTGGCAGCCGGCGTCCTCAGCGCCGGCCACGCGCGGGCCCTGCTGGCGGTCAACGATGCCGCTGGACAGGAGCGACTGGCCCAGCGGGTGGTGGCCGAGGGTCTGTCGGTTCGCTCGATCGAGGAGATGGTGGCGCTCGGTGAGACCGGCGAGGACGCGCCGGCCGTTCGGCGCACCGGTCGTAAGGTTCCCGTCCCGGAGGCGGAGGAGGTCGCCGCGCGGCTCTCCGACCACCTGGACACCCGGGTCCGGGTGGATCTCGGCCGACGCCGGGGCCGGATCACCATCGATTTCGCCTCTGCCGAGGATCTGGAGCGGATCGCCCGGTTGATCGAGCAAAGTAGCTAAATCGACATTTTGTGTCGGCAGCCGCGCGTCGCACGAGGAGCGGCATCATCCGGCGCGGTCAGGGTTTTCGGCTGGCCCAAGGTGGTCAGGGCAGCGGCCCAGCAGGGATGTTCTCCGGTTGCGGCTGCTGAGCCAGCTTGGTCCGGACGTCTCGGGTGGCCGACCGTTCGGCGACGAAGGACAGGAACGGAACGGTTCCGGCCAGCGCGATCACCAGCAGTCGCGTCCAGCTCCACCTGGCCCGTAGACCCAGATCGACCGCGGTGATCAACAAGACCATGTACAAATAGCCATGGGGGATCGCTGTCCACGTCACGACCTCGGGGATGCCGAGGAGGTACTTGAGGGGCAACCCGATCAGCACCAGCACGACCAGCAGAGTTCCAACCAGGTAGGCCATGATCCGGTAGCGGATCCAGGCGTTGCGCATGACGCGAGCCTATGCGCTTGACTCCGTCCCCACGACGACCTCGCCGTTTACCTGTACTTAACCGCAAGGAAGTTTGACATTACCGAACACACGACCGCCGACGCCGACCTGGGCGCCCGGCTTCGGGCCATGCGCACCGAGCGCGCCCGGTCGCTCACCGAGACCGCCGCCCAGGCCGGCGTGAGCAAGGGCTTCCTGTCCCAGCTCGAGCGCGGCCGGAGCCGCGCCTCGGTGGCCACCCTCCGCCGGCTCGCCGCCGTCCTCGACGTCGCCCTACCTGATCTCCTGGCCGACCCGGATACCACCGCCGACTACGCGGCGGTCCGCCCGAAGGTCAGTCGCTATCACCCACAGGCTCCCGACCGTCTGCTCACCCCCAACGGACTGCCGGGCTTCCAGGTCCTGGACAGCAGCGTGCCGCCCGGCGGTGCGAGCGCCGGTGCGGTGGTGGACCCGGTGCCGACCGCCCACCTGCTCCTGGTGCGCGAGGGCACCTTCACCGTGCGCATCGACGGCACACCGTACCGACTGCAGCCCGGGGACTCGCTGGCCTTCGCCTCGCCACCGGACTATGCCTGGCGCAATGAGGGCAAGGAACCCACCCGGCTGATCTGGGTGCTGGCCCCACCGCCGAGCGGGTGACGTCACACTCTGCTGCGGCGTAGCGTCACCACGGAGAGGGAGGGTGACAACACGAGCGAGATCGAACGGCCGCAGCGGTGGCTGCGGACCCTGGCCGACGTGGGCCAGGCCGACCTGCCGACCGCCGGGGGCAAGGGCGCGAACCTCGGCGAGCTGTTCCGGGCCGGCGTACGCGTCCCACCCGGCTTCGTGATCACCACCGACGCCCATGCCGCCGCCGATCCTGCTCAGGCGATGCCAGCGGACATCGCGGGCGCCATCATCAGGGCGTACGCCGAGCTGGGCGGCGGGCCGGTCGCCGTCCGTTCCAGCGCGACGGCGGAGGACCTGCCCGGCGCCGCGTTCGCCGGGCAACAGGACACCTTCCTCGACGTCGAGGGCGGACCGGCCCTGCTCGATGCGGTACAGAAGTGCTGGGCGTCGCTCTGGTCGGAGCGAGCGGTGGCCTACCGGCGGCGGCGCGGGATCGACCACGCCGGTGTGCGGATGGCCGTGGTCGTGCAGCGGATGGTGCCGGCGGAGGTGGCCGGCGTGGCCTTCACGGCCAACCCGGTGACCGGGGCCCGGACCGAGATCGTGATCGACGCCGGTCTCGGGCTGGGCGAGGCGGTGGTGTCCGGCGCGGTCACCGCAGACCACCTGGTCGTCGACCGCCGGGCCGACGCGGAACCGCCGGAGCTGTCCGGTGCCGCGCTGACCCGGCTAGGCCGCTCCGGGGTCGCGGACCTGGTCGCCGTCGCCCAGCGGATCGAGGACCACTTCGGCCGGCCGCAGGACATCGAGTGGGCGTACGCGGACCGGACGCTGTGGATCGTCCAGGCTCGCCCGATGACCGCGCTACCGCCTGCGCCGCTCCGGCTGAGCCGGCTCGAGCAGATGCAGTTCGGCATGATGGCCGAGCTGCTGCCCGTCCGGCCGTATCCGCTGGACATGACGACCTGGGTGGTGCGCGGCCACGGGCGGATCCTGGTGCGGATGGCGCACGACCTTCCCGGGCTGCGGGTCGATCTCAGCGGCATCCTGCCCGAGATCGGTGGCGTGGTCGACCGGCTGGCGCCGATGCGGATGCGCCCGACCCGGCGTACGCTCACCGCCCTGGTGCGGATGGGTCGGCTGGCGCGCCGGTTTTCCCCCGAGGACTGGACCGCGGACCCCCGCTTCGCCCGGTTCGAGCGCGAGGTGGCCCGGTTGCGCGCCGTCGACGTGCGGTCCCTGCCGTGGCCGGCGCTGATCGCCCGGGTCGATGAGGCTTTCGCGGTCCTGGAGGGGTTCATCGATCTCCGGGTCGACTACCTGCCCGGGGCAGGGGTCAGCCTGGCCGGGCTCCGGTTGTTGCTCGCCGTTCTCGGGCTGAGCAAGTACCACGCCGGGCTGATGGCCGGCATCCACACCCGGACCGGGGACGCCAATCGAGCGCTGCGGGACCTGGCGGCGCTGGCCGACGACCCTGCGGCGTTCGAGGGGGCCCTGCGCGAGTACATCGACGAGTACGGCCACCGCGAGGTCACCAGCGCCTTCCTGGTCTCCCGGCCGACCTGGGGCGAGGATCCGGAGCTGATCCGGAGTGCGGCCCGGGCGATGGCCGGACAGCAGGCGGCGATGGAGCGGACGGCCGACGCCGAGCTGGCGTCGGTCCTCGCCCGACGGCGGGTCCAGCTGCTCCAGGTCGGGCCGCGGATCGCCGCCGCAGCGGTCCGGGCCCGCAGCGGTGTCGCCTTCCGCGAGGACACCCATTTCCACGCCAGCCGGTTGCTGCCCATCGTCCGCGGCGCGCTGCTCGAGGCGGGCGAGCGGCTGGCAAGGGCCGACGTGCTGGACGCCCCGGGCGATGTCTGGCACCTACGGTGGTCGGAGCTGACCGAGGTCGCCGATCCCGGGCAGGTGTCGCCGCCGCAGCGGGACACCCTGCGGGCGGTCGTCGCCGAACGGGAAGCCCGACGGGAGGCGTACGGCGGAGCGCCGCTGGTCTCGCCGGCCACGCTGCACGGGTCGGGCCCGGCGACGGGCGCCCTGGTCAGCGGCAACCCGGCCAGCCCGGGGCGGGCGACCGGCCCGGTGCGGGTGGTCCGGGGACCGGAGGACTTCGGCCGGCTGCAGCGCGGCGACGTCCTGGTCTGCCCGTTCACCAACCCGGCCTGGACGCCGCTGTTCGAGATCGCCGTGGCCGCGGTGGTCGACACAGGGAGCATCGGTTCCCACGCGGCGATCACCGCCCGGGAGTACGGCATCCCGGCGGTGATGGGCACCGGCAACGGCACGGCGGTGCTGGCCGAGGGTCAGCGGGTCGAGGTGGACGGCGCGACCGGCGCGGTGCGGGCGGCGGTCGAGGACTGATCTCGGGGCCGCCTCAGGCCTCGGTCGCGGCCTCCTGCCGTGCCCGGTTCTTCCGGGCGGCGTACGCCCGTTGCATCTTGATGCGGTTGCCGCAGGCGGCCATCGAACACCAGCGGCGGACCTGGTTACGCGAGGTGTCGTAGAAGGCCCAACGGCAGCTGTCCCGAGCGCAGACCTTGAGCCGGACCCAGGAACCGTCCTCGGCGCACCGCCGGATGGCATCGGCCAGCTCGCCGACGGCCTGGCCGATCGGGGAGCTCGACGCGCTGACGAGGCGGTATCCGCCCTGGTTGAAGGTCATCCGGAGCGGCAGCTCGGCGAGCACCTGGTTGAGCGCCGAGGTGGCGGCCGCCTCGCCGCCATGTCCGGCGTTCTCGAGGAGGAGGGCCCGCAGACCCTCTCGAACGGTCACCGCGGT
>DATHBQ010000332.1:0-1757 GCA_035296105.1 Propionibacteriaceae bacterium
GCGTGGTCGCTGCCGATGTGTACGCGCATGGATGCACTATCGCAGAGGTCTCCTGAGCCCGTGGGAGGACGGTGTCCCGAGCCTGTCGAAGGATGCCTTCTTGGCCGACATCCCTACGCTGTGCCCCGTGCCGGAGGTTCCCGCGGCGCGGTTCGTCCGCCGCCGCGCGCTGCTCGGCGGGGCGTTGGCCGCGGGCCTGGCCGGACTGGGCGGGTGCAGTCCCAGCGACACCGAGGCCGGTCGGACCGACGCCTACTGCGTCGACCGGAGCTCGCTGGAACGACGGTCCAGCCTCGGCGGGCTGCCGATGGTCTACGAGCCGAGCCAGCGCCGCCAGGCCTTCTGGTTCGACTCCGGCTTCGCCGGTCAGCTGGACGCCTGGGTCGATGAGCTGGCGGCCGACCTGGGGCAGCCCGCCGTCCGCCTGGACACCTATGGCAGCTGGATCGACGGCCGGGGTCAGTGCGACTCCTGGCACCACTCCGGCCGCGCCTTCGACCTGGCCCGGATCCGGCTGGCCGACGGTCGGGTCGTCTCCTGCCGCTACGACCAGTGGCAGAGTGGCCGGGCGGCCGAGATCGAGACGGCCCAACGGGCCTACTGGGCCGTCGCGGCCGGTCTCCACCTGCGGTTCGCGTACGTGCTGACCTACCTCTACAACGCCCGGCACGCCAACCACATCCACCTGGACAACGGCCGATCCGGCCCGGGCCTGTCGACCTTCCGGACCCGATCACGAGTCCAGGTCCAGGCGGTGCAGGCGATGCTCGCCTACCTGTGGGCGGAGCCGGTCGAGCTCACCGGCCGCTGGGACGGTCCCACCCGGAACGCGGCCCGCCGGGTCGGCGACCAGCTGGAGCTGACCGCCGATCTGGAGGACACCACCGAGGCCTGGCACTCCTTCCTGCGGGCCTCCGCCATCCGCGGCCGCTGACGAGCGGAGTCGGCGGCCGGCCGCGGACACTCCGCGAACCGTGGACGGGCCTGGCGGGAGCCCGAGCCTGCAAGGGCGGATGGCTGCGACGCAGGGCTCCGCGGCCGGTCGACGGCTCAGCGAGGAGGGGTTAGTCGAAGACGGGCGAGACGTTGCGGGTGCGCTTGAGCTCGAAGAAGCGGGGATTGGTGGTCAGCTCGACCACGGCGTCGAAGACCCGGCCCGCCTCCTCGCCCTTCGGGCGGGAGGAGATCACCGGACCGAAGATGGCGGCGCCGTTGACGTGGATCACGGGCGTGCCGACGTCGTCACCGACGGGCGCCATCCCGGCGTGGTGCGAGGCCCGCAGGGCGTCGTCGTGGTCCCCGATGTCGGCCCGGTCGGCCAGCTCCGGCGGCAGGCCCACGTCGGCCAGGGCACCCAGGATGGTGTCCCGTCCGAGTCCCTGCTTCCCCCCGTGGATCCGGGTGCCGATCGCGGTGTAGAAGGCGGCGAGCTGCTCCTGCCCGTACTGCTCACCCACGGCCAGGGCCACCCGGACCGGTCCCCAGCCCTGGTCCATGGTCCGCTGGTAGCTCTCGCTCAGGTCACGTCCGGAGTTCAGCACCGACAGGCTCATCACGTGAAAGGTCGTCTTGACCGGGCGGACCGTCTCGACGTCCAGGATCCAGCGGGAGGTCAGCCAGGCCCAGGGGCACAGCGGGTCGAACCAGAAGTCGACAGTGGTCGTCTCGGCCGTCGGCGGCTCCGGGACGGCCGACGCGACCGGAGCCGGGGTCGTAGCGAGCGACCTCTCCACCTCGGCCTTCGCCTTGGCTGCGGC
>DATHBQ010000333.1:0-4309 GCA_035296105.1 Propionibacteriaceae bacterium
TCTCGAACGCCTCCCTGGTCAGGATCTGCCGGGCGGTGATGCCGCGGCGGAGCAGCTCGACCACGGCCATGCCGCTGCGTCGGGCGAACCCGTCCCGGCGGCGGTCGACGGCGGGCGGCGCGGCCGAGCCGGGCAACGACATCCCCAGCGCCTCCGCGGCCGAAGCCATCGTGTTCGCGGTGTACATGCCGCCGCAGGCCCCCTCGCCCGGGCAGATCGCCTTCTCGATCTCGGTCACCTGCTCGCGGGTGATCAGGCCCCGGACGCAGGCTCCGACCGCCTCGAAGGCGTCGATGATCGTGACGTCCCGGTCGCCCACCCGGCCGGGCATGATCGAGCCGGCGTAGAGAAACACCGAAGCCAGATCCAGGCGGGCGGCGGCCATCAGCATCCCGGGTAGGGACTTGTCACAGCCGGCGAGCAGCACCGAGCCGTCCAGCCGCTCGGCCGACATCACCGTCTCCACCGAGTCGGCGATGATCTCCCGGCTGACCAGGGAGAAGTGCATCCCCTCGTGCCCCATCGAGATGCCGTCGGAGACCGAGATGGTGCCGAACTCCAACGGATAGCCGCCGGCGGCGTGCACGCCGTCCTTCACCGCCTGGGCCAGTCGGTCCAGGCTGAGGTTGCACGGGGTGATCTCGTTCCAGCTCGACGCCACCCCGACCTGGGGCTTGTCCCAGTCTTCGTCGCCCATCCCGACGGCCCGCAGCATGCCGCGGGACGCGGTGGCCTCGAGGCCGTCGGTGACCACCCGCGAGCGGGGCTTGGGATCAACGGTGTCCACGGTCATAGCGGGAAATCTAGTGCCCTTCGCAAGCGGTCCGTCACGTGTCTCCGCCGGCAGCGGCCGGCTCGTTGGGTGTCCGGTCCGGAACCGGTCGGGACTGCCGCGTGCTCACCACGAGGTGCCAGGCCAGGCCCGCGACCAGCAGCACGCCGAGCAGCGGTCCCAGGTTGGCCACCAGCTGCTGCAGCCCGCCGTACTGCCGCTCCACCGCGCGGCCGTACGGCAGGGCGGCCAACGGGAGACAGGCGGACACCCACACCACCCAGAATCCGCCGAGGTAGCGCACCCAGCGGGGCAGGCCGGGACCGAACAGGGCCACCGCGAAGGGCAGGATCCACACGTAGTGGTGGGTCCAGGACAGCGGCGAGACCAGGCAGGTGGTCAACCCGGCCAGGGCAACCGCGAAGGCCCGGTGACCCAGGCGCCACCAGTGGGCGGCGACCAGCGTGCCGAGCAGGGCGACCACGCCCGCGATGCCCAGTCCGATCAGAGTGGTGACCAGGGAGGAGTCACCCAGCCGGACGAACACCCCCAACAGGGACTGGTTGCCCACGTAGAGCGGAGACGCGGTCCGGGTGTCGCCACCGGCCAGGCCGCCGAAGAACGCGACGGTCTCGCCGAAGAGCAGCACCGCCCCGATCCCGGTGAAGACCGTGAAACTGACCATGGCGGTGACCGCGGTGCGTCGCTGGCCGATCAGGAAGGCGAACACCACGAACAGGGCCGGGGTCAGCTTGATCGCGGCTGCGAGGCCGATCAGCGTGCCCTGCGGGATCCGGCGCCGCTCCCCCGCCGCATCCGGCAGCAGATCGGCGACGACGAGGGCCATCAGCAGGGTGTTCACCTGGCCGTAGCCGAGGGTGGTCCGGATCGGCTCCACGGCGAGGACGACGGCGATGCCGAGCAGCGCGAGCTTCCAACCGCGCGGCGCTCCGCAGCGCCGCAGCACCGACTGCTGCGCGGCCACCAGCGCGGCGGTCCAGACCAGCTGCCAGATCACGTACGGACCGATCGCCAGCGGCACCATAAGGATCGCGGCGATCGGCGGGTAGATGAAGTACAGCCGCCAGCCGGGGGTCACCGTGGCGTAGATGTCCCGGCCGGCCAGCATGTCCTTGACCGCGTAGATGTAGACCTCGAGGTCGATGGTCGACGCGCGCCACGGGTCGAAGAACGACCCGCCGGAGATGATCAGCGGGAGGATCAGGCAGGCCACCAGGAATGGCGGACCGACCTCGAGCATCCACCGTCCCACCCGGCGGGCGGGCGGGTAGGCGGTCGAGGTGGGAGTGCGGGTGCCGGTGCTCACGGCCCCGCGGTGACCTGCGCGTAGACCGAGTCGAGCTCGCCGTCGGGCGCGGTGCCGGGATTGACCAGTCGGGCCAGGCCCGGCTGGTCGGCGTAGCGCGGGACGACGTGCACGTGCAGGTGGAACACCTCCTGCCCGGCCACCGCACCGGTTGAGGAGAGCACATTCACACCGTCGGCGGCCAGTCGGCGCACCAGCAGCCGGGCCACGGCGTCGATCGCCGGGGCGATCTCGGGCAGGGCCGGTGCTCCGGTGACCAGGTCGGGCACGTGCCGGCGCGGCACGACCAGTGAGTGGCCGCGGTGCCAGGGTCCGATGTCGAGGAACGCCACGGCGTGCTCGTCGGCGTAGATCTGGCGCGACGGCACCTCGCCGGCCACGATGCGGCAGAACAGGCAGGCCGGGTCGGTCTCCGGCGCGACCGCGGTGGCGGTGAACTCGGTCATCGGATCACGTTCTCCAGTTCCTCACCGGCGGCGAAGCGACGTAGCTGGGCGGCGACCAGGCGGTCGGCGCGCGGGAAGAAGGCCGAGCTGGCGCCACCCGTGTGCGGGGAGATCAGCACGCCCGGCGTACGCCAGAGCGGGTGGTCGGGCGGCAGCGGCTCCGGATCGGTCACGTCCAGCGCGGCGCGGATCCGTCCGCTGGCCGTGGCCTCGGTCAGCGCGTCGGTGTCGACCAGTGCGCCGCGGGCCACGTTCACCACCAGGGCGTCATCGGGCAGCCGGGCCAGCTGCGGACCCCCGATCAACCCCTCCGTCTCCGGGGTGTGCGGGGCGATGACGATCACCACGTCGGCGTCGGGCAGCAGCGCGTCCAGCTCGGTGATGGCGTGCACCTCGGGCGGGCCGGGCCGGCCCCGGCGGGCCACCCGGGTGACCGACGCGACCTCAAACCCGGCCAGCCGCCGTTCGATCGCCGACCCGATGTTGCCGTACCCGACGATCAGCACCCGCTGGTCGGCGAGCGCCCGGCCGAACCGCGGCTGCCATAGCCCTTCGACCTGCTGCCGCGCGAAGTCGTCCAGGTGGCGGCCGCTGGCCAGCGTCAGGGCAACGGCCAGCTCGGCGGTGCTGGCGTCGTGCACGCCGGCGGCGTTGCACAGCGTGACCCCGTCCGGCACGTGCGGCAGGAAGTTCTCCACCCCGGCGGTCAGCGTCTGGATCACCCGCAGACTGGTCATCTCGCTGGACCGTTCCAGCACCTCGGCGCCCTTCATGTAGGGCAGGACGTAGAACTCGACCTCGCGAACGGAGTCCGGCATCGGGTCGCCGTCGGCGCGGTAGCAGTCGACCGCGATCCCCTCCGGGATGCCGCCCAGGCGGCGCTCCGCCTCCGCCCGGTCGGCGTAGGGCAACCAGGCCAACGTCATTTTGCTGTGCTCGTCTCGCACCCGTTGCGCCCTGATGCTGCCGTCGTCGTCACTCTTCGCGAACGAGAAGCGTGTTCACTCATCGCTCCTCCGGACGGCACCGGGGCGCTCCTCCGATGCTCGAAGCGCCTACGGCGGACTGGACGCCCCGCGGCCTCGAGCGCGGCCTTGACCTCGTCGACCCGCAGCGTGCCGTAGTGGAAGACGGTCGCGGCGAGAACTGCGTCCGCTCCGGCCGCCACCGCCGGCGGGAAGTCGGCCACCTGTCCGGCCCCGCCCGAGGCGATCAGCGGAACGTCGACCGCGGCCCGCACAGCGCCGATCATCTCCAGGTCGAACCCGCCGGTGGTCCCGTCGGCGTCCATCGAGTTGAGCAGGATCTCCCCCACCCCTAGGTCCACCCCGCGCCGCGCCCACTCCACCGCGTCCAGCCCCGCCGCGGTCCGGCCGCCGTGGGTGGTCACCTCGAAACCCGACGGCTGACCGGGCGCCCTTCGGGCGTCCACCGACAGCACCAGCACCTGGTTGCCGAACCGGCGGGTGATCTCGGCGATCACCGCCGGCCGGCGGATGGCCCCGGTGTTGATGGCGACCTTGTCCGCCCCGGCCCGCAGCAGCACGTCGACGTCGGCCACCGAGCCCACCCCGCCACCGACCGTCAGCGGGATGAACACGGTCTCGGCGGTCCGCCGAACCACCTCCAGCATGGTCGCCCGGCCCTCAGCCGAGGCCGAGATGTCCAGGAAGGTGAGCTCGTCGGCCCCTTCGGCGTCGTACGCGGCGGCGAGCTCGACCGGATCGCCGGCGTCGCGCAGGTTGGCGAAGTTGACACCCTTGA
>DATHBQ010000334.1:0-2284 GCA_035296105.1 Propionibacteriaceae bacterium
ACCGGCCGGTTCAGCCCGGGCGCGTCCCTGGCCAAGGTCGGCCGAGCGCCGAAGGGCGTGACCGGGACCCGGATCACCTACTGGCCGGACCGGCAGATCTTCCTCCGCGACGCCCAGCTCTCACTGACCGATCTGCAGGACCGGGCCCGGCAGACGAGCTTCCTGGTGCCGGGGCTGGCCCTCACCGTGGTCGACGCCCGCACCGCCGAGGTCACCGAGGAGACGTTCCGGCACGACGGCGGGATCTCGGAGTTCTGCGAGTTCCTCGCCCCGGACACCGGAATCACCGAGGTGATCCGGCTGCGCGGCCGGGACTCGTTCACCGAGACGGTGCCGATGCTGGACGACAACGGACACATGGAGCCGACCGATGTCGACCGCGACCTGGACATCGACATCGCGGTGCGCTGGGGCGACCGCTACGACACCCGGGTGCAGTCCTACGTCAACATCATCGCCACCCCGAAGGGCGGCACCCACGTCGCCGGCTTCGAGCGGGCCCTGACCAAGACCTTCGGCGCGGCGCTGCAGAACACCCGGCTGCTCAAGGCGGGCGAGGAGGTGGTCAAGGACGACGTGCTCGAGGGCATGACCGCCGTGGTCACCGTCCGGCTGGCCGAGCCGCAGTTCGAGGGCCAGACCAAGGAGGTGCTGGGCACGCCGGCCGTCTCCCGGTTGGTGGCCAAGGCCGTCGAGCGGGAGCTCGGAGGCTTCCTGGGCTCCACCAAGGCGAGCCTCCGCAGCCAGTCCCGGGCTGTGCTCGAGAAGGTCGTCGGAGCCTCCCGGGCGCGGGTGGCCGCCCGCCAGCACCGCGAGGCGCAGCGGCGGAAGACCGCCCTGGAGTCATCGTCGTTGCCGCCCAAGCTCTCGGACTGCCGGACCAACGACGACCGCTCCGAGCTGTTCATCGTCGAGGGCGACTCCGCACTGGGCACCGCCAAGCTGGCCCGCGACTCCGAGTTCCAGGCGCTGCTGCCGATCCGCGGCAAGATCCTGAACGTGCAGAAGGCCTCCATCGGCGACATGCTGAAGAACGCCGAGTGCGCCTCGATCATCCAGGTCGTCGGAGCGGGCTCCGGCCGGACCTTCGACCTGGACGCGGTCCGCTACGGCAAGATCATTTTCATGGCCGACGCGGACTCCGACGGCGCTCACATCCGCTGCCTGCTGGCCACCTTGTTCTTCCGCTACATGCGACCGCTGGTCGACGCCGGGCGGGTGTTCACCGCCGTCCCGCCGCTGCACCGCTTCGAGCTGACCAACGCCCGCAAGGGTCAGGAGAAGTACATCTACACCTACACCGACGCGGAGTACCAGCGGAAGGCCGCCGAGCTGACCAAGCGCGGCCTGAACTTCAAGGAGCCGCAGCGCTACAAGGGGCTGGGAGAGATGGACGCCGACCAGCTCGCCGAGACCACGATGAGCCCGCGCCACCGGACCCTGCGGCGGATGACCGTGGACGACGGCCTGATCGCCGAGACCACCTTCGAGATGCTGATGGGCAACGACGTCGGTCCGCGCAAGACCTTCATCGTCGACGGCGCCTACGCCCTGGACAGCGCCTCCATCGACGTTTGATCTGGCCTGTCCGCTCGGACATGGCGCTTTGATCCGACGTCGTCGTCACTCTTCGCGAAACGAAAAGCGTGTTTCGCTCATCGGTCCTCCGATCGTCGGCGCGCCATCCCGATCCTCGCGGACCAGCGGCGGCGGCCCTCAGCGCTCCAAAAATTCCAGGGTGACCGCGGCGAACAGCGGCGAGCCGCACAGGTTGTAGTGGGTCAGGCCGGGCAGCACGGCCAGCGCGTGGCCACCCTGCGGGCGGCCCTCGCCCATCCAGCCGCCATCCCGGAGGCCGCCGTCCAGCAGGGCGAACATCTCCACGTAGTGCGACGGCGGGGCCATATCGGCGTCGGCGCAGACGAGCAGCGTCGGGACCTGCAGGCCGCGCAGCTCCTCGGAGTAGTCGAAGTCCTCCGCCATCATGGCGCCGATCTTGTCGAGCAGCTTCGGGAAGTTCTCGGGCTGCGGGGCGACCCGCTGGTAGAGCTCGTACATCGGGGTCTCGACCATGAACTCGGCGGCCGCCCCGCTCACCTGGGCCTGCTGGGCGAGCATCTCCGGCGGGATCGCGCTGCGGCGCCCGTTGGCCGAGGCCATCACCAGCTTGCCGACCTTGTCCGGGTGCCGCACCGCCGTCCAGAAGGCCACGCCGCCGCCGAAGGAGTAGCCGACGACGTCGGGCCGGTCCAGCCCGAGGTGGTCGATCAGCGCCGCGATGTCG
>DATHBQ010000335.1:0-15618 GCA_035296105.1 Propionibacteriaceae bacterium
ACGTGCCGGACTCGCTCAAGGGCCGCCGGCTGGTCAGCCTGGACCTGCCGAGCATGGTCGCCGGCGCGAAGTACCGCGGTGAGTTCGAGGAGCGGCTCAAGGCCGTGCTGACCGAGATCCGCGACGCCGAGGGCCAGGTGATCACCTTCATCGACGAGCTGCACACCGTGGTGGGCGCCGGCGCGACCGGTGACTCCTCGATGGATGCCGGCAACATGCTCAAGCCGATGCTGGCCCGTGGCGAGCTGCGGATGATCGGGGCCACCACCCTGGACGAGTACCGCGAGCGGATCGAGAAGGACCCCGCGCTGGAGCGCCGCTTCCAGCAGGTCTTCGTCGGCGAGCCGAGTGTCGAGGACACGATCGCGATCCTGCGCGGTCTGCGCGAGCGCTACGAGGCGCACCACAAGGTGGCCATCACCGACGCGGCCCTGGTTGCCGCGGCCAGCCTGTCCAACCGCTACATCACCTCCCGCCAGCTGCCCGACAAGGCGATCGACCTGGTCGACGAGGCCGCGTCCCGGCTGCGGATGGAGATCGACTCCTCGCCAGAGGAGATCGACCAGCTGCGGCGCACCGTCGAACGGATGCAGATGCAGAAGTTCGCGCTGGAGAAGGAGTCCGACCCCGGCAGTGTGGAGCGGCTCAACCGGCTGACCGAGGAGTTGGCCAACACCGAGGAGCAGCTCCGCGGACTGGAGGCGCGCTGGGAGGCCGAGAAGCAGGGCCTGAACCGCGTCGGCGAGCTCAAGAAGGAGATCGACGAGCTGCGCAGCGCGGCCGACCGGGCCCTCCGCGAGGGTGACCTGGTCAAGGCCAGCGAGATCAGCTACGGCGCCATCCCGGCGCTGGAGAAGGAGATGGAGGCCGCCGCCGCGGCGGAGACCGAGCTGCCGTCCATGGTCAGCGAGCAGGTCGGCCCGCAGGATGTCGCCGAGGTGGTCGCCAACTGGACCGGCATCCCGACCGGCCGGCTGCTGCAGGGCGAGACCGAGAAGCTGCTGAGCATGGAGGAGCGGCTCGGCGAGCGCCTCATCGGGCAGCGGACGGCCGTCCGTGCGGTGTCCGATGCGGTGCGCCGGTCCCGGGCCGGCATCTCCGACCCCAACCGGCCGACCGGGTCGTTCCTGTTCCTCGGTCCCACCGGTGTGGGCAAAACCGAGCTGGCCAAGTCGCTGGCGGAGTTCCTGTTCGACGACGAGCACGCGATGGTCCGGATCGACATGAGCGAGTACTCCGAGAAGCACTCGGTCGCCCGGCTGGTCGGTGCGCCTCCCGGTTACGTCGGCTACGAGGAGGGCGGCCAGCTCACCGAGGCCGTCCGGCGCCGCCCGTACGCGGTGGTGCTGCTCGACGAGGTCGAGAAGGCCCACGGCGAGGTGTTCGACATCCTGCTGCAGGTGCTCGATGACGGACGGCTGACCGACGGCCAGGGCCGTACGGTCGACTTCCGGAACGTGATCCTGATCCTGACCTCGAACCTCGGCTCGCAGTTCCTGGCCGACCAGACGCTCAACCCGCAGACCAAGCGGGACGCGGTGATGAACGTGGTCCGGAGCTCGTTCAAGCCCGAGTTCCTGAACCGGCTGGACGAGATCGTGCTGTTCGACGCCTTGGGCACCGAGGAGCTGGCCAAGATCGTCGAGATCAACCTCAGCCGGCTGAACGCCCGGCTCGCCGAGCGGCGGATCGGCGTCTCGGCGACCGACGCGGCCAAGGACTGGCTGGCCCTGACCGGCTTCGACCCGGTCTACGGTGCCCGGCCGCTGCGCCGGCTGATCCAGACCACGATCGAGGACCAGCTGGCCCGCATGGTGCTCTCCGGCGAGGTGCTCGAGGGCGACACGGTCACCTTCGACGTCGATCCAGGGGCCGACGGACTGCGGGTCGTGCAGCCTGAGGTCGAGCCGGCGGCCGTCTGAGCCGGGCCGCGCGGTCGGCGTGCCCCGGGAGGACGGCACGGCCACCGATTCCGGGCAGATCCAGATCTTCCCGGTGACCGACCTCGACGCCGAGGTCACCTACTCCCAGGGCAGCCCGGGCGTGCCGGGCGGAGTGGACGCGGGTGACCGGTTCGGGTCCGCGGTGGCCTTCGTGGCGGGGGGTCAGCGAGCGTGCCGTCCTGGTCGGGGTGCCGGACGACGTCGACAACAACACCGAGATGGTCAACGTGCTGCCGCTGGGGCGGCGGGGCGCCGCGCTACTGGAAGCCGGGGACGAACGGCGTACCGAGCGGCGCCAACCGGTTCGGCGACGCCCTCGGCAGCGTGCACGGCGGCACCACCTGAGGCGGTGGTCACCGGGGGTTCGACAGGCTCAGCGCGCATCCGAGCGCTGAGCCTGTCGAGCGCCCCAATGTGCCCTGAGCCTGTCGAAGGGCGCTCGGCGGGCCGGATGGCTTCGCTCAGGCGGAGACGGCGGTGTCCTCGGTCTCGGCCGCCGCCGCGCCCGCCCCCGCGATGTTGACCATCCAGCCGACGCCGAACTTGTCCGTGAGCTGGCCGAAGGCGTCGCCCCACGGGGCGACCTCGAGCGGCATGGCCACGGTGCCGCCCTCGGCGAGCTTGTCCCAGTAGCCCCGCAGCTCGGCATCGTCGTCGCCGCTCAGCGAGATGGTGATGTTGCTACCCTCCGGCAGCTCCATGCTGCGCGGGGTGTCGGCGCCCATCAGGGTCATCCCGCCGGGCGTCTCGAGCTGCCCATGCATGATCAGGTTGGCCTCGTCCTCGCCGACGTCGGGCATCTGGAAGTCCGAGAACGTGCTGAGGTCGAGCTCACCGCCGAACACGGACTGGTAGAACTCCATCGCCTCCCGGGCGGTGCCGCGGAAGCTGATGTAGGGGTTGAGCAGGGTCATGCCTCTCCTCTCGATCGTGGCTGATCTCAGCCTCTCAGCAGGCTAGAGCGAGCGTCCGACAGATCGAGAAGCCGGCGTCCGTCACCACCAGCCCTGCCGCTTGGCCCAGCGCAGCAGGATCCCCGACATCAGGGCCATGAACCCGAGCAGGATCGCCAGCCACAGCCAGTGCGTCTGGTCGTTGACGATCACGTTCATGCCCACGATCGAGGACGTCGCGGTGATCGGCAGGGTGATGGCGGCGATCACCGCGAGCCGCTCGGCGGCGATCGTCATCTTTGTGTCGGTCCGGGCCCGGTAGAACTCGGTCACTCCCATCAGGAAGTTGAGCTGTGCCTGGCTGAGCGACTCGACCCGCTCGTACTGGTCCAGCACGTCCTTCAACAGCTTGATGGCGTCCCGCTGCGCGAACTTGGTCACCCGGACGGCCCGGCGGTAGATCTCCCCGCCCTGCGCCGCCATGGTGCGGATGGTCAGCAGCTCGTGGCGGGCGGTGAACAGCTCGGTGAGGAACTGCTGCGGCTCCTCGTCCGAGGCGGCCATCACCCGCTGCTCGAGCAGGCCGACCTGCCGCGCGATGTCGCCGGTGAGCTCGGCCTCCCGGCGGGCGATCGAGGAGACGATCGAGTACGTCAGCCCGAACGGCGACGTCGGGCGCAGCCGGCCCCGCTCGAGCCGCTCCTGGACCGCCACGGTCTCCCGCAACGCCGCGGCCAGCGGCACCTTCGGGTTCAGTGGGCCGTGCACCGTCACCAGGAACCGCTCGCCGATGAACTGGTCCAGCTCGAGATAGTGCACGTGGCCGCCGCTGCCGATCTCGGGGGCGTGGATCACCAGGAACAGATGGTCCGCGTAGACGTGCACCCGCGGGATGTGGTTGCGGGTCCGGCAGTTCTCCACCGCCATCGGATGGAACTTGAACTCCTGGCTCAGCACCTGCTCGGCCCGGTCGCTCCACTCCGGGATGTCCAGCCAGACGAAGCCGTCGGGCCGCCGCAGCAGGTCGGGAAGCTCGCTGAGGTCACGCACCGTCGCGGCTCCGGCGTCGTCGATCCAGCGCAGCTCCATAAGCCCGGCCCCTTCCTCTCTCGTTTGTACACCGGCGAGCGCGAGGGCGGCGAGAACTTGCGGCTACCGTGGTCCGACGGGGAGACCGAACGAAAGGGGCCGCGGCGTGCCGCGTCCGGATCTGGTCCTGCGGCCGGGACGGGACGGCGCTCGGCTGGTGCCCGA
The DNA here is from genome assembly GCA_035296105.1 of Propionibacteriaceae bacterium. Lineage (GTDB taxonomy): Bacteria > Actinomycetota > Actinomycetes > Propionibacteriales > Propionibacteriaceae > Microlunatus. Next base: position 4,091 of record DATHBQ010000335.1, read on the forward strand.
TGTCGCCTATCCCCGGGCGTTCACCCTCCGAGTGGGCCGGACCGACCAGTCCTACGTCGACCTCGACGATCCGCGCCGACTGGAGTTCGACTACCTGGAGCAGATCGCCCTGGTCCTCGACCAGCTGGCGCCGCCGGGTACGCCGCTGCGCACGGTGCACGTCGGCGGGGCGGCGATGAGCCTGGCCCGTTACGTCGCCGCCACCCGGCCCCGGTCGAGCCAAGTGGTGCTGGAGCCGGACACCGAGCTCACGGCGTTCGTCCGCGAGCATCTGCCACTGCCGCCGCGCAGCGGCATCCGGGTCCGCGGGGTCGACGGCCGCTCCGGGCTGGCCGCGCTGCGCGACGGATACGCCGACGTGGTCATCGTGGACGCCTTCGTCGGCCCGCGTACGCCGGCCGAGCTGACCAGCCTGGAGTTCTGGACCGACGTCCACCGGGTGCTCGGGCCGTCGGGGACGGTGCTGGTCAACATCACCGACCGCGGCCCGCTCGGATACGGCCGGCGCGTGCTGGCCGGCCTAGCGGCGTGCTTCGCGCGGCTGGTGCTGATGGCGGAGGCGTCGACGCTCAAGGGGCGCCGGTTCGGCAACGTGGTCCTGGTCGGCTCCGACGCCGCGCTGCCGGTGGACCCCATCGCCGCCGAGGCCGGCCGGGCGGCGTACCCGTACCGGGTCGTCACCGGCGACCGGCTGACCCAGCTGCTGGGCGGCGTCGCTCCCTTCACCGACGCGGAGGGGGAGGAGTCACCCGCCCCACCCCACGGATTGATGCATTTCGGCTAGGTACCGCTGGGCCGCAGATCTGGCCCAAGAGGTGCGCAGCAGCCGGAATCCTCTGCCTCGGTCGGCGGTTGAACCTATGTGACCGCACCCGTGAGCGCGCCCACCGCCGCGCAGCGTCTCCTGCAGGTCGGGCGGATCTACGCCGAGCGCGAGGCTCGTGACTCCGTACGCGGACAGGAGATCCTCGCCCGCTTCCCCGACGCGGAGGTCGTCGAGGTGGACTCGCACTGGCAGATCCCCGAGCTGCACGGCAACGCGGGCAACGTCGAGCGGTGGGTCCGGGTCAAGACCGAGACGCTGGTGCTGGGTGTCAAGAAGTCGCTGTCCGCCCGGCCCAACGGGCGCTCGTCGGACTTCATCGCGCCGTCCACGTCGAACGGCTGCGCGATGGCCTGCGCCTACTGCTACGTGCCGCGACGCAAGGGCTACGCCAACCCGATCACGGTGTTCACCAACATCGACAAGATCACCCGCTACCTGCGTGGGCACGTCAAGCGGCAGGGGGTGAAGCCGCAGCCGGACCAGACCGACCCTGTGGCGTGGGTGTACGACATCGGCGAGAACTCCGACTGCTCAGTCGATGCGCTGGTCAGCGACAACGTCGCCGATCTCGTCGCGACGTTCCGAGACCTGCCCACGGCGAAGGCCAGCTTCGCGACCAAGTTCGTCAACCGGGAGCTGCTCGACCTCGATCCGCAGGGCCGTACCCGCATCCGGTTCTCGCTCATGCCCGAGCGCGACGCGAAGCTGCTCGACATCCGCACCAGCTCGATCCCGGAGCGGATCGCGGCGATCGACGACTTCGTCGGGGCCGGTTACGAGGTGCACGTCAACCTCTCGCCGATCGTGATCCGTGACGGGTGGGAGCGCGACTGGGGCCAGCTGCTGGCCCGGCTGGACGACGAGCTGGGCCCGGTGTTCAAGGCGCAGGCGGCCGCCGAGGTGATCATGCTGACCCACAACCGCGACCTCCACGAGGTCAACCTGGGCTGGCACCCCAAGGCCGAGGACGCGCTGTGGCGGCCGGAGCTGCAGCAGGCGAAGCGGTCCCAGACCGGCATGTGGAACGTGCGGTACCGCAACGACGTCAAGCGCACGGGCGTGCAGGCGGTGACCGACCTGATCGCCGCCAACGCGCCGTGGCTGCGGGTGCGGTACGCCTTCTGACCTGCGGAAGCGGCTTCCTTCGGCTAAGCAGGAGGTATGACCGCGCGTTCCGACCGGATCGTCGAGACCCTCACCGAGGCATTCGCCGACCTGATGACCGCCAACCCGCCCGCCTACCGCGCGAAGTTCCGGCGGATGGCCTCGGAGCCGTTCGCGTTCTACCGCGGCTCCACGTGCCTGTTCTACGCCGACGTCACCGGGGACGGCCCGTTCGCCGACGTGGACCGCGCCTGGGTCGGAGTGGAGGGCGCGCGGCGGATCTGGATCCAGGGTGACCTGCACGCCGAGAACTTCGGCACCTACCTGGACGCCGGCGGCCGGCTGGTCTTCGACGTCAACGACTTCGACGAGGCGTACGTCGGCCACTGGACCTGGGACGTCTACCGCTTCTGCGCCTCGGTCGGGCTGCTCGGCTGGCAGAAGGCGCTGCCGGACGACGCCATCGACGATCTGGTCGCGACCTACGTCCACGCCTACGTGGATCACGTGGGCCACTACGTCGATGCCGAGGACGACACCGACTGGGCGCTGACCCTGGACACCGCCCGCGGTGGCGTCCTCGACGCACTGCGGCGGGCCCGGTTGCGCACCCGGCTGGACCTGCTCGAGAAGACCACCGTGGTCGCCGACTACAACCGCCGGTTCGCCGACCGTTCCGGCGCCCGGCGGCTGGACGACGAGGAGGCCGAACAGGTGAAGGCGGCCTTCGCTGCGTACCTGGACACCGTGCCCGGCGACAAGAAGGAGGGGGTCGTGATGTTCGACGTCCTCGACGTGGTCGGCCGGGAGGGCTTCGGGGTGGGCAGTGCCGGCCTGCCGACGTACAACGTCCTGATCGAGGGCTTCAGTCAGGCGCTGGACAACGACATCGTGCTGAGCCTGAAGCAGGGAAATGTCGCGGCGCCGAGCCGGGTGGTGCGGGACGAGGAGGTCTCCCGCTTTTTCAGACATCACGGGCACCGCACTGCCGTCAGTCAGCGGGCGTTGCAGGCCCATGCCGACCGGTTCCTGGGCTGGACCGAGCTGCCCGGGCACGACGGCTCCCCGACCGGGTTCGTGGTCAGCGAGCAGTCGCCGTACGAGGCCGACCTGGACTGGGCGGCGATCGACGAGCCGGAGCAGCTGCACGAGGTGGTCCAGCAGCTGGGTCAGGCGACGGCGAAGATCCACTGCGTGGACGACGACGATGCCGAGCACGACCTGGTCCAGGTGAGCGTCGAGCACGTGATCGCTGACTGTGTGGGTGAGGACGTCGACGGCCTGGTGCGCGATCTCCAGGAGTTCGCGCACCGCTACGCCGGGCAGGTCCGCGAAGACCACGCCGCGTTCGTCGACGCCTTCCGCGGTGGGGCGTTCGCCGAGGTGAGTCCGGCCTGACCCCCCGGTCGCAACCCCTGAGCGACACCCGCTGTGCAACCATCCGCCCTCGCGAGCTCGGGCTCCGGCCAGGCCCATCCACGCTCCGCAGGCGCCGCTCAGCGGTCGCTCCCTCCCCGGCCCTAGGACGGTGCCGTCCGAGCGGCAGCCAGGGCCCGGTCGCGCGCCTCGGTCAGCCGGCCCAGCCGGTGGATCGCCTCGTCCAGCACGTCGTCGGCCTTGCAGAAGGCCCAACGTACGTACGGCCGTCCCGCCTCCACCCGGTCGTAGAACACCTGGTGCGGAATGGCCACCACACCGCACCGCTGCGGCAGGTCGCGGCAGAACTCGACCCCGTCCGCGTAGCCCAGCGGGCGTACGTCGGTGGTCATGAAGTAGGTGCCTCGGGGGATATGCGGCTCCAACCCCACGCTCCGCAGGCCCGCGGCCAACCGGTCCCGCTTTCCCTGCAGCGACTGCCGGGACTGGGCAACCCACTCGTCGCCCTCGTTCAGCGCCCGGGCCACGGCCGGCTGGAAGGGAGCACCGGACACGTAGGTCAGGAACTGCTTGACCGCGGTCACCGACGTGACCAGCTCCGCCGGTCCGAGCGCCCAGCCGATCTTCCAACCGGTGGCCGAGAAGGTCTTGCCGGCCGAGGAGATCCGGACCGTCCGGCTGCGCATGCCGGGAAAGGTGACCAGCGGCAGATGCTCCGCGTCGTCGAAGATCAGGTGCTCGTACACCTCGTCGCAGATCACCAGCACGTCGTTGGCGACGGCCAGTCGGGCGATCTCGGCCAGGTCGGCCCGGTCCAGCACGATGCCCGTCGGGTTGTGCGGTGAGTTGATCACCAGCGCCTTGGTCCGGGGAGTGAACGCCGCAGCCAGCTCGTCGTGGTCGAGCCGGAAGTCCGGCCCGAACAGGCCGACCCCGACGCGTACGCCTCCGGCCAGGTCGATCGAGGCCGCGTAGGAGTCGTAGAACGGCTCGAGGGCGATCACCTCGTCGCCCGGGTTGACGAAGGCCAGCAGAGCGGCGGCGATGGCCTCGGTCGCACCGGTGGTGACCAGCACCTCGGTGTCCGGGTCGTAGCTCAGCCCGTAGTGCCGGCGGCTGTGCTCGGCGATCGCCTCGCGCAGCGGCCGGATGCCGCGGCCCGGTGGGTACTGGTTCACGCCGCCGGCGATGGCGTCGCGGGCCTCGTCGAGCATGAAGTCCGGGCCGTCGGTGTCGGGGAAGCCCTGACCAAGGTTCACCGAGCTGGTCGCCACGGCCAGGGCCGACATCTCGGCGAATATCGTCGTCGTCGCCGACCGGACCCGGTCGGCCTGCCACCCCTGACCCACGCTCCCGACCCTAAACCAGCCGACCCAAACTCCCCCCGGCCGATAATGCGCACTTCGCGTTACTACCGGCCGGATCGCGCTACGCCGACGTAGCGCGAACCGCCTCGAAGTAGCGCGATGTGGGAGCAGCCGGGCCTCCGGTCGCCGGCCATCCCATTTCCCTGAATTCGCGGCGCGCGTTTCCCGCCGAATCGGCGTGTCGGGCCGTATTCGGCGTACTGGCGTCGCGTTTCCAGGGCGACGGGCAGAATGAGCCGGTGAGCGGTTCCTTGATGGATCAGTTCGGCCGTGAGGAGGATCAGTCCGGTACCGCCGGCACCACGGTCGTCGAGGACAGCTCAGGGGACATACACAGTCCGCAGCGGAAGCGGTCTCCACTGACCCTGCTGGGAATCGGCCTGCTGGTAGCCGGCCTGGCCTGCCTGGGCTGGGTGGGGTTCCAGTACTTCGGCACCAACGTCATCTCGGAGCAGGTTTTCCAGAGCGAGGCCGAACAACTGCGGAGCAAGTGGCAGGACCAGGACGAGACCGATCCGAAAGGCCGGGACCAGCCCACCAAAGTGCCCGGTGATGCGGTCGCGCTGCTGCGCGTTCCCGCCTTCGGGGACGACTACGAGGTTCCGATCCTGCACGGCACGGACCTGTCGATCCTGTCCAAGGGCGTCGGCCATTACGAGTCGACGGCGGCTCCGGGCCAGATCGGCAACTTCGCGATCGCCGGACACCGCGTCACCCACGGCCAGCCGTTCGCCAAGCTGCTGACCCTGAAGAAGGGCGACGAGGTGATCGTGGAGACCCGCGAGGCCGTCTACACCTACGTGATGGAGGACTCGCCGCGCCGGCTCACCGTGGACGACAGCGAGACCTGGGTGCTGGACCCGGTCCCCGGCAAGAAAGGCGCCAAGCCGACCGAGGCGTTGATCACCCTGACCACCTGCCAGGACCTGTTCCGCTCGCCGGACCGGTCGATCGGCTTCGGCCGCCTGCAGAGCACGCAGAACAAGTAACCCGCCACTCCGCGGCCGTTGGGTGCACTCCGCGGCACCAGCAACGGCCGCGGAGTCAGCGTAACTGCCGCGGAGTGGAAGGCCCGGGCCGCTAGGGTGCCGACCGTGAACACCCCCGCCGTGGACGAGGCCGCGACCCTGATCGAGCAGATCAAGACCCTGGCCGTGGTCCACGAGCGGGTCACGCTCGCCTCGGGTCGCACCGCCGACTACTACGTCGACATGCGCCGGGTCAGCCTTGACGGGTACGCCGCCCCGATCATCGGCCGGGTGATGCGGGATCTGGTGGCGGACTGGGAGTTCGAGGCGGTGGGCGGCCTGACCCTCGGCGCCGACCCCGTCGCGACGGCCATGCTGCACGCGGCGGCCGCCGCCGGCGAGCGGCTGGACGCATTTGTGGTCCGCAAGGCCGAAAAGGCCCACGGCCTGCAACGGCGGATCGAGGGCGCTCCGGTGGAGGGCCGGCGGGTGCTCGCGGTGGAGGACACCAGCACCACCGGCGGCTCGGTGCTGACCGCGGTGCAGGCGCTGCGCGAGGCCGGGGCGGAGGTGGTCGGGGTGGCGGTGATCGTCGATCGCGACACCGGGGCCCGCGAGGCCATCGAGGCGGCCGGCCTGGCGTACCGGTTCGCCGTCTCCGCGGCCGACCTCGGCCTCCGCACCCCCTGACTGCCATAGTCTGGTGCTCTAGTCGAGCAGCGAAGGGAAACCCATGAGCGGCGTCACCGTGATCATCATCATCCTGGTGATCATCGTCATCCTCGCGTTGATCGGGATGAGCGCGTACAACGGCTTCGTCAAGTCCCGCAACGTCATCCAGGAGTCCTGGCGCCAGGTCGACGTCGAGCTCAACCGGCGCTACGAGCTGCTGCCCAACCTGGTCGAGACGGTGCGTGCGTACGCCGCCCACGAGCGCAACACGCTGGAGGACATCACCCGGCTGCGCAGCCAGGCCCAGCAGCTGTCGTCGTCGGAGGGCGCGCTGCCCAGCCCGCAGCGGGCCGAGGTGGAGGAGCAGCTGTCCGGCGCGGTCCGCAACCTGATCGTCAGCGTCGAGGCGTACCCGGACCTGAAGAGCAACACCAACTTCCTGGAGCTGCAGCGGCAGCTGGCCGAGACCGAGGACCGGATCGCCAACGGCCGGCGCTACTACAACGCCAACGTGCGGGTCTACAACACCAAGGTCGAGTCGGTGCCGACCAACCTGATCGCCAGCATGTTCAAGTTCGAGAAGGCGACCTACTTCGAGGTCAACGACCCGGCCGTCCGCCAGGCCCCCAACGTCAGCTTCGGCGAGATCGCCTACCGCGGTGACCCGCAGCAGCGCGGTCAGCAGCCCCCGGCCGCCGGCCCGGGCTCCTTCGGCCAGCAGGACGCCCTGCCCAGCCCGCAGCAGTACTCCCAGCCGCCGTACGCCGACCCGCCGGCCCGGGAGCCCCAGGGCCAGCCGAATCCGTACACCCAGCCGAACCCCTACACCCAGCCGCCGCAGCAGGCCCAGGCCCCGGGGGGCTACGCGGCGCCCGGGCACCAGAACCCGCCGCAGCAGCCGCCGCCCGGCCAGGGCGGGTACCAGCCGCCGCAGACCTGACGTCGGGCCCGGCTCCGGGCACCTGTCAGAGTGGTGTGGTGAGCGAGATGACCTACACCCAGCTCGGCCCCTCGGGACTCACCGTGTCCACCGTCGGCCTGGGCTGCAACAACTTCGGCGCCCGGATGCCCGACGAGGATGTCCCCAAGGTCGTGCACGCGGCGATCGAGGCCGGCATCACCCTGTTCGACACTGCTGACGTGTACGGCAACGTCGGCGGCTCGGAGACGCTGCTCGGCCAGGCCCTCGGCTCCCGGCGCTCCGAGGTCTTGATTGCGACCAAGTTCGGCGCCGACATGCAGGGGGCGAACGGGCCGGACTGGGGCGCCCGCGGCTCTCGGCGCTACATCCGGATCGCCGTAGAGGCCAGCCTGCGCCGGCTCGGCACCGACTGGATCGACCTCTATCAGCTGCACACTCCAGACTCGCTCACCCCAATCGAGGAGACGCTGGCTGCCCTGGACGAGCTGGTCCAGGAGGGCAAGGTCCGCTACCTCGGCTCGTCCAACCTGGCCGGCTGGCAGGTGGTGGACGCCGACTGGATCGCCCGGACCAGCGGCTACACCGGGTTCGTGTCGGCGCAGAACGAGTACTCCTGGCTCAACCGGGACATCGAGGCCGAGCTGGTGCCGGCGCTGGCCCACACCGGGCAGTCGCTGCTGCCGTACTTCCCGCTGGCCCGTGGCCTGCTCACCGGCAAGTACCGCCGGGGCCAGCAGGCGCCCGCCGGCACCCGGCTGGCCAAGCAGAACGAGCCGCTGCAGCGAGCGAACTTCGACGTCATCGAGGCGATCGAGAAGTTCGCCGCCGACCGCGGGGTGTCCGTCGTGCAGCTCGCCATCGGCGGGCTCGCCGCCATGCCGACGGTCGGCTCGGTGATCGCCGGCGCGACCAAGGTGGAGCAGGTCGAGCAGAACGTCGCCGCCGGGCTCTGGTCGCCGAACGAGGAGGACCTGGCCGAGCTGCAGCGGATCACCGGGTAAGCCCGTCCCGCGTCCGCCCTGGACCCGCTGCCAGCGGCCGCGAGCACTACCTCGAACTCGGATTCCCCAAAGGGCTGCGCAGATGCGCTCCCGGGCCGTATCCTGCGAACATTCGGGCCCGCCTTCGTCGCTGATGTGCGTGAGCCCGTCGAATCTTCTTGGCTGGGGGGCCGACATGGTTCGCAGCACTCTTGCGAGTGGCGTGACGCGGGCGACCAGGGACGATCGGGCCGCCGCGGCCGTAGGACAGTCACCGACACACCGCCGACTACACAGCGTTCTGCTGGCCCTGCTGCTGGTGATGGTGACCGGCGTCTCCGTGGTCACCACCGCGAGACCGGCCGAGGCGGCGACCCTTCCCACCGGTTTCCAGGAGTCGATCGTCTTCAGCGGTCTGGCCAACCCGACGGTGGTCCGGTTCAGCAGTGACGGACGGGTCTTCGTCGCCGAGAAGCGCGGCGTCATCAAGGTGTTCGACTCGCTGACCGATTCGACGCCCACCGTCTTCGCCGACCTCAACGCCAACGTGCACAACTTCTGGGATCGCGGGCTGCTGGGCATGGCCCTCGCGCCGAACTTCCCCGCCGACCCGTACGTCTACGTGCTCTACACCTACGACCACGTGCTCGGTTCCAGCGCAGCGGCGCCGCGCTGGGGAACGCCGGGCGTGTACTCCGATCCCTGCCCGACGCCTCCCGGCGCCACGGCCGACGGCTGCGTGGTGAGTGGCCGCCTGTCCCGGCTGCAGGCGTCCGGCAACACCATGACCGGCAGCGAGCAGGTGCTCATCGAGGACTGGTGCCAGCAGTACCCCAGCCATTCGGTCGGCTCGGTGGAGTTCGGCCGCGACGGGGCCCTCTACGCCAGTGCCGGCGACGGCGCCAGCTTCAACTTCGTCGACTACGGACAGGACGGATCTCCGGTCAACCCGTGCGGTGACCCCCCAGGCGGTGTCGGCGCCACTCTGACCTCACCGACCGCCGAGGGTGGTGCGCTCCGCAGTCAGGACCTGCGGACGTCGAGCGATCCGGTCGGCCTCGACGGGACCGTCATCCGGGTCAACCCGGCCACGGGTGCGGCCTACAGCGGCAACCCACAGATCGGCGCCCCCGACCCCAACGACCGGCGCATCATCGCCTCCGGGCTGCGCAACCCGTTCCGGCTCGCCCACCGACCGGGAACCGACGAGATCTGGGTCGGTGACGTCGGCTGGAACGACTGGGAGGAGATCAACCGCATCGTCAGCGGCACCGAACCGAGGGTGAACTTCGGCTGGCCCTGCTACGAAGGCCGCAGCCCGCAATCCGGGTACGACGGCGCGAACCTCAACATCTGCGAGGGCCTGTACGCGCAGTCCGGGGCGCACACGGTGCCCTACTTCGCCTACCACCACACCGCCCGCGTCGTTGCGAACGAAAGCTGCCCCACCGGCAGCTCCTCGCTCGCGGGGGTGGAGTTCGAGTTCACCACTACCCAGAATTCCTACCCGGCCGAGTACGACAACGCCCTGTTCTTCGCCGACTACTCCCGCGACTGCATCTGGGTCATGCCGAAGGGTGCCGACGGGAATCCGGCCCCCGGGCTGGTCCGCACCTTCGCCGCCGCCGCGGCCAATCCCGTCAACCTGGAGACCGGGCCCGGTGGTGACCTGTTCTACGTCGACTTCGACGGCGGCACCATCCGGCGAATCACCTACGCCAGCGCCAACCAGCCTCCCGTTGCCGCGGCCACGGCCAGCCCGACCACCGGTCCCGCGCCGCTCACCGTCACCTTCGACGGCAGCGGGTCCAAAGACCCGGACAGCGGAGACACGCTCAGCTACGCCTGGGATCTGGACGGCGACGGGGCCTTTGACGACTCGACCGCGGTGAAGCCGAGCTACACCTACACCACCAACGGCAGCTACACAGCGTCACTCAGGGTGACCGACTCCCGCGGCGCCTCCGATACGGACTCGGTCAGCATTGCCGTCGGCAACACGGCGCCGACCGCAACGATCAACGCTCCGGCGGCCGGTACGACCTGGAAGGTGGGTGACGTTCTCACCTTCTCCGGCTCGGCGACCGACGCCCAGGACGGCAAGCTGCCCGCGTCGGCTCTGAGCTGGGAGCTGATCCTGCATCACTGCCCCTCGAACTGCCACACGCACCCGGTACAGACCTTCGCCGGCGTGGCCTCAGGGTCGTTCAGTGCGCCCGACCACGAATATCCGTCACACCTGGAGCTGAGGCTGACCGCGACCGACCCGGGTGGGCTCAAGGACGTCAAGTCGCTCCGCCTCGACCCGAGGACCGTGGTGCTGACCTTCCAGACGACTCCGGGCGGCCTGTCGCTGACCGTGGGTAGTACCACCACCAAGTCGACATTCACCCGCACCGTGATCGTCGGCTCGAGGAACACCATCAGCGCCCCGTCACCGCAGACCAAGGGGACGAAGCGGTACACCTTCGCGTCCTGGTCCGACGGCGGAGCCCAGACCCACGACATCACCGCCCCAGGAACAGCGACCACCTACACCGCCAGGTTCCGCTAGTCGGCGTCGGACGGTTGCTCCCGGTCGTACCTAGAAATCCGGCGTGAGCGCGCCGGGCTGGTATCCCGATCCCGGCGGCCAGCCGGACCGGTTCCGCTACCGCGCAGGCGGCGCAGTCCACTCTGGCCGTCGACGCCCGATTCCCGACTTGTCAGCCTGAGGTGTCGGCAGGGCGACCACTCCCCGCTGACAGTCGGAGGAGGTGCGGCGCACGGCGTAGCGAAGATGGGTGCCGAACCGCGACATCCGGACCTCCTGCTGCTCCAGCTCGTGCGTCGTCCCGGCGGGGAACCACGGGGTGCCGCCCCCAGCACCAGCGGGACCAGGTGCAGCCGCAGCTCGTCGGCCAGGCCAGCGGTGGCGCGGAACTCATCGCGGGCGGGCTGGTCAGCGTCGGGTGAGCAGGAAGCAGGCCGTCCGGTCGGTTCGGGAGAGCGGCTCGATCGTGAAGGCGTCGCCGAACAGCTCCTGCTCCTCGCCGGGCCGGATGACCGCCACTGCCTGAGAAGGCCCGGTGAGGCTGAACCGGGGCAGCGTGGCCGGGTCGGCGTAGAAGCACCAGAACAGGAAGAGCGCCCGGGGCGTGGGAGCCGCCGGACGTTGTCCGCCATGGCCCGGCGTCCTGCCGGTGCGAGGTCGTCGAGGGTGCCGAAGTCCAGCACGAGGTCGAAGGTCCCGTCCAGGTCGGCGAGGTCCCCGGTCAGGTCCCTGGCCAAGAACCGGCACGTCACCCCGGCCTGGCGGGCGCGGCGCTCCGC
>DATHBQ010000336.1:0-5336 GCA_035296105.1 Propionibacteriaceae bacterium
CGCCCCGTAGGCCGCCGACCGCTCCGCGTCGGCGATCGATCCGATGTTGGCCAGGACCGGGACCGCGACGCCGTCCCGGGTCAGCGCGGGCGCGCCCGCGGCGACGACGGTCAGCGCGTGCTCGGCCTGTCGCTCAGCGACGTACTCGGGCCACCGGCGGACCCGCTCGTCGCTGACCGCGGTCCACAGCCGGCCACGGCGGGCGTCGAAGGCCACCAGTTGGCCGTTGGTGATGTCGGCGGCGGCCGCCCCCGCTCCGGTGAACAGCGGGATGCCCCGGGATCCGGCCACGATGGCGCCGTGGCCGGTCCGGCCGCGCGCCGTGACCACGATGCCCGCCACCTGCTCGGCGTCCACGGCCGCCGCCGTGGTCAGGTCCAGCTCGTCGACGACCAAGATCACCGGAGTTGTGCGCCCTGAGCCTGGCGAAGGGCCTTCGACATGCTCAGGCCGCATCGGTGCCTGGTCCTCGGTCGCGCCGGTGAGGGCGCGCAGCACGGCGGTCTGCACGCTGCGGACATCGGTGGCCCGCTCCCGCTGGTACGGGTCGGCCAGAGCCGCGAACCGCTCCGCCACCGCGTCGAGCCGCCGACGCCAGGCGTCGACCGCCGAGATGCCGGCGGCGAGGTCCGCTGCTACCGCGGCGGTGATCTCGGGATCGGACAACAACGTCCGCTGAGCGGCGAGGATGGCGGCTGCCGGACCGGGGCGCCGTTGCTCGAGGCCGGCCAGCTGGGCGTCCACCGCCGCCACCGCCCCGGCCGAGCGCCGGCGCTCCTCGCCGACGTCGCCCGGGGCGTACGCCGCCAGGTCCGGGATGCGGCGGACCAGCGCCGGGCCGAGGGCGAGGTCGAGTCCGCCGCCGGCGACCGCACCCGCCGGCGCCGGATCCGGGGAGGCCGGATCCGAGGAGGCCGAATCCGGGGAGGCCGGATCGCCGAAGTCCGATCGGACCAGCTGCCCGATGGCCGTCAGGGCGTGCTCCGCCTGAGGACCGGTGGCGGTGACGCGCAGTCGGTGACCGGAGCGGGCATCGAGCGTGGCCACTGCGCTGAGGCTGCGGGCATCGGCGGGGCCGGTGCCCGCGTCGAGGTCCTCGATCCCGATCACCGCATCGAACCGAGCAGCCAGCGCCACCAACGCTGCGGCGGGGCGGGCGTGCAGCCCGTGTGGATCGGTCACGGTGACCTGGACCGACCTCACCTCCGGACGGGGGACCGCGTGGTCGGGAGGCGGCGTCGGCGGTTCCGGCTGGCCGAGATGCGCCTGCTTGGCCGCCAGTCCCTGGTCCGCCTCGGCCGCCACCCGCTCCAGGTCGGCGCCGGTCGCGGCCAGCACCAGGGCGGCGACGAGTCCCTCGACCAGCGGCGCCGCCGACAGCCGCACCCGCGCGCCGATCTCGGGCGGCAGCAGCTCTACCGCCAGCTCAGCGCTGAGCACCGCACTGCCCAGGTCGAGCAGCACCAGGACGCCGTCCGGACCGTCGACCGCCCCGATGGCGGACGCCACTGCGGTGGCGTCGGTGCCGATCCCGCCGTCGTCGACCCCGGCCGCGACCGCGACCCGCAGCGGGGCGTCCGCGGGCACCATCTCGCCCGCCAGCGCCACCGCCGCCTCGGCCAGCGCCCGGCTGTGGGCGACGACGACGACGCCGATCACGACAGGGTCGCGGCCGCGGCCTCGAGGATGATCGTGGTGCTGGTCGCGCCGGGATCGAGGTGCCCCCGGCTGCGCTCGCCCAGGTAGCTCGCCCGGCCCTTCCGGGCCACCAGGTCCACGGTGGCATCCCGACCGGCGGCCGCCGCACCGGCCGCCGCCCGCAGCGCGGCACCGAGGTCATCCCCCGCCGCCAGCGCCGCGTCGTACGCGTCCACCGCCGGCGACCAGGCGTCGTACATCGTCTTGTCCCCGGCCTCGGCCTTGCCCCGGGCCTGGACACCGGCGACCCCGGCCCGCAGGGCCGCCCCGAAGGCGGCGGCATCGATAGTGGCTCCGTCCCCCATCGCGGTCCCACAGCGAAGGAAGAAGGTGCCGTAGAGCGGGCCGGACGCGCCGCCCACCGTGCTGACCAGGGTCATCCCGACGGCCTTGAGCAGCGGTCCGGGCGCGGTGTACGCCTCGGCGTCGAGCTTGGTCACCACCGCGGTGAAGCCGCGGTCCAGGTTGCTGCCGTGGTCGGCGTCCCCGATCGCCGCGTCCAGGTCGGTCAGTCGGCCGGCCTCGGCGTGCAGCCGGTCCGCGCACGCCCGGATCCACCCGGCCAGGTCGTCCGCGCCGACGTCGGCCATGGCTACAGGCCCCAGCGCAGGCCCGGCGCGTAGACCGGGGCGTCCCACAGGCCGACCAGCTCGTCGTCGACCCGGAGCAGGGTGACCGAGCAGCCCGCCATGTCCAGCGAGGTGATGTAGTTGCCGACCAGCGACCGGGCCACCGTGATCCCGGCCCGCTCCAGGATCGCCGCCACCTCGGCGTACATGACGTAGAGCTCGAGCAGCGGCGTGCCGCCCATGCCGTTGACGAAGGCGATCACCCCGTCACCCGCGCTGTAGGGCAGGTCGCTGAGGAGCGGGTCGACCAGCATCGCGGCGACCTCGCGGGCCGGCGCGAGCGGGACCCGTTCGCGCCCGGGCTCGCCGTGGATGCCGATCCCGATCTCCATCTCGTCCTCACCGAGGGTGAAGGTCGGCTTGCCGGCGGCCGGGACGGTGCACGAGGTCAGGGCCATGCCCATGCTGCGGCCGGAGTCGTTGACCCGGGTCGCGAGGTCGGCGAGCTCGGCCAGCGACCGGCCCTGCTCGGCGGCCGCGCCGACGATCTTCTCCAGCAGCACGGTGACCCCGACGCCGCGGCGCCCGGCGGTGTAGAGGCTGTCGGTGACCGCGACGTCGTCGTTGGTGACCACGGCTCGGACCTCGGTCCCGGCCTCCATCTGCACCAGCTCGGCGGCCATCTCGAAGTTCATCACGTCGCCGGTGTAGTTCTTTACCAGATGCAGCACCCCGGCCCCGCCGTCGACCGCACGGGTCGCCGTGACCATCTGGTCCGGCACCGGGGAGGTGAACACCTCACCGGCGCAGGCGGCATCCAGCATGCCCAGCCCGACGAACCCGCCGTGCATGGGCTCGTGACCAGAACCGCCGCCGGAGACCAGCCCTACCTTGCCCGGCCGCGGAGCGTCGCGCCGGTACACGATCCGGTGCTCGTGATCCACCCGGACCCGGTCCCCGTGTGCGGCCGCGATCCCGCGCAGGACGTCGGCGACGACATCGGCGGGGTCGTTGATCAGCTTCTTCACGGCGCGCCCTCGGCCGCATCGGTCAGGGCCTGGAACTCCTCGATCAACCCGAACAACCGCTCGCCCAGCTCGACCTGGGTGAACAGGACGCCCATCGTGCCGTCGGGAGCCACGAAGAAGTCGGTGCCGGCGCCGCCCGACCAGCCGAACCGACCCCGCCGGTCACCGATGATCTGCACCCCGACGCCGAAGCCCCAGCCCGTCTCCTTCCAGAACCCGGGGAAGAAGTCGTCGTCGGTCTTGTACTCGTCGGGCACCTGGTCGCTGGTCATCTGCTGCCGGTGCTCCGCCGAGATCAGCGGCCGTCCGTCCGGCAGGCCGGCGTCCAGCGCCCGGAGGAAGCGGGAGAAGTCGTGCACCGTGGACACCAGCTCACTGTGACTGACGTCGAACGGCGGAGGGCCCGCGTAGAAGCCGCCACCCGCCGGCTCCAGCTCGAGGAAGCCGTCGTCGGTCAGCCGGTACGCCGCCGGCAGCCGATCCAGCTTGTCCTCCGGCACCCAGAGCGCCGTGTCGGTCATGCCCAGCGGCCCGAACAGGTCCACCTCGAGGTGGTCGCCGAGGTCACGGCCGGTGACCCGGGCGATCAGGATGCCCAGCACTGCGAAGGAGTGGTGGTACCGCCAGCCCTCGCCGGGCTGGAAGGCGAGCGGCAGATCGGCCAGCCGGGCCAGCCACTCGTCGGCCCCCATCGAAGGCGGCTCCGGTCCGGCCTCGGTGCCGTTGTCGGCCATCGCCCGGCGCAGCGGGGTGTCGCTGGTCAGCGCCATGCCGTAGCCCGAGGTGTTGGTCAGCAGGTGACGCAGGGTGATCGGCCGGACGGCGGGCACCGTCTGGTCCAGCGGCGCGCCCGGCTCGACCAGCACCCGCCGGTCGGCGAGCTCGGGCAGCCATTGCTCCACGCTCGAGTCGAGGCTCAGCTGTCCGGCCTCGACCAGGCGGAGCGCCGCGACGGCGGTGACCGGCTTGGTCATCGACTGGATGCGCATGATGGCGTCGTCGCGGAGCGGCGGTCCGCCCACCGCGGCGACGCCGGTTGCGACCACCTCCAGCTGGTCGCGACCGAGCAGTACCACTGCGCCCGGGATCGTGCCGTCCTCGACGCGGCGGGCGAGCAGGTCCTCCACGGCGCTGGTCATGGGGATGACTGTGCCACACGCCACGGACGTCGATCGAGGCCTCGGTGACCGGTGCCGGCCGACCTGGGTAGACAGTTCCCCGTGACCGAGGACGAGATCAGCGAGGCCGCCCGCCGGGTGTTCGGCTACGAGCAGCTGTGGCCCGGCCAGTACGAGGCCGTTCGCGCCCTGCTCGACGGGCACGACGTGCTGCTGGTCGGGTCCACCGGCAGCGGCAAGTCGCTGGCCTACCAGCTGCCGGCCGTGCTGCTGCGCGGGCCGACCCTGGTGGTGTCTCCGCTGCTGGCGCTGCAGGCCGACCAAGTCGCGAGCCTCGACGAGCGCGGCGAACGGACGAGCGCCGCCCGGATCAGCTCGGCGGAGACGCCGAAGCAGCGGCGGGAGGCGCTGGCGGCGGCCGCCGCCGGGGAGCTGGAGTTCGTGTTCCTGGCTCCCGAGCAGCTGGCCAACGATGACGTGCGCGAGGCGATCGCCGCACTGCGGCCGAGTCTTGTCGCGGTCGACGAGGCGCACTGCGTCTCGTCCTGGGGCCATGACTTCCGGCCCGACTACCTGCGCCTCGGCGAGCTGCTGGCCGACCTGCCCGACCCGCGGATCATCGCCATGACCGCCACGGCCGCACCGCCGGTACGGGCCGACATCATCGAGCGGCTGCGGCTGCACGACCCCACGGTGGTGGTCGGCGGCTCCGCGCGCACCAACCTCTACCTCGGCGTGGAGCGGTGCCTGGACGAGGGCGACCAGCGCGCCCGCGTGCTCGACGCCGTGCTCGGCACGGCCGGTCCGGGGATCGTCTACGTCCGTACCCGCAAGGCCACCGAGGCGTACGCGCACGCCCTGGCCGAGGTCGGGCTGGCGGCGGCGGCCTACCACGCCGGACTGAGCAAGCGGGTCCGGGATTC
>DATHBQ010000337.1:0-5659 GCA_035296105.1 Propionibacteriaceae bacterium
CTCGCCATCATCAAGGACAACACGTTCGGCTCGTTCAAGATGGCCAACCTCGGCGCCCCCTTCGGCACCGTCGACCAGGACCGGCTGGCCGGCATCCGGGCCGACCTGACCCGAGCGCCGGCGCTGACCCCGGTCCGCAGCACCATTCGCAACCTGGACAACGGGACCCGGCGGCGGGGCCAGACCCTGGCCGCCGACCGCAACCAGCTGCCGGCGCTGACCGCGTTCGGCCTGCTGGCGAACTACGACGTGACCTTCGACGAGATCGGGGGCGGCCGGGCCTCGGTGAACTGGACCATCACCGGCCGGCGGGCGGGCAACCGGCCGTTCACCTTGACTCGGGGGAACAAGTTCGCCTCGCAGGTCGACGTGGCCGCAGACACCGCGTTCGACCCGGCGTTCGCCGTGGAAGCGCTGCTCTACAACGACTACGAGCCGGTCACCATCGACAAGGTCAGTGTGCTGTCGCAGATCTCCACCAACTACCGGCACTACACGATCACCAAGATCGAGACGTCGGTCAACGGCGGTGCCTTCAGCACGCCGCGGGTGCTGCGGGTCAAGGGCGGCTCGACGCTGCAGATCCGGGTCACCATGCGGCCCTACCAGAGCAGCCAGTCCAGGACCACGACCCTATCGATGATCGTCCCGCGGGCCAAGGGCCGGGTGGGTTCCTTGCTGGTCACCGGGGGCGCCGAGCTGGCGCAGGGCGAAGAGGAGGAGGAGGGCTGCCTCATCGCGCCGGAGCTCTGTGAGGAGCAGACCGAGACCTCGCTGGACTCACTGCTGACCAACCTCGCCAAGGACTGGCGCAACGACGAGGTGGCCGCCCGGCTGCTGCTGGAGCCGGGTGAGAACGGCAGCGGCGTCCTGCGCAGGACCACCAAGAAGCGCGCCGCTGAGGTGGTGTTCGGCGAGAAGCAGCTGGCGGTCGAGATCCGCTGATCGAATCTGTTTCCTGAGCCAATCGAAGGGGATTGAGGCGCCCTTCGACAGGCTCGGGACGCGTTCCGGGTCAGCGGTAGTAGCGGTACCCGCGGTGGGACCGGTGGCGACCCAGGAACGAGGACATCACCAGCACCCAGATGAAACCCCAGATCAGCCAGGGCGCGCCGATCAGGACGGCGGCGACGACCGTGCCGACCATCAGGAACGGCAGCCACCACAGCAGCATCAGCGGCAAGGCACTGCGCATGCCGGGCGCGGGGGCGTATGCCGGGCCGGACGGAGGGGTCGGCTGGGTCTGCGGCAGATCGGCGAACAGCGGACGAAGGTCGTCGTCGAAGCGGGCGGCTATCGCCTGGTCAGCCCGGGTGTCGAACTCCTCCCGGGTCAGCCGGCCGGCGGCGAAGTGGTCCCCGAGCGTGGAGACGGCCTGGTCGCGCTCGGCATCACCGATCCGCACGGGCGTGGTCGGACGGGCCGGAGTGCGGGTGATCCGGCCGGGCTCGAGGTGAGCCGGCCAGGTCCAGAGCTGGACCTGTGGGGGAACGCGGTCAGTCATCAGCGGTGCTTACTCCCTTGTCTCGTCCTCGGCCAGGATGGTGTGCAGTCGGCGGCGGAGGTCGGCCAGCGCCTCGCGCCCCTTTCGCTGTTGCTCCGGGGTGCCGACCGAGACGATCTGCCACATCGCGGTGGCGATCTGTCCGATCAGCGGCCGGATGTCCTCGCCGCCGTCGGCGGCCTCGCTCATCGCCGTCCACGGCGCCGCGACCTCGTCGGCGTGCTCGGTGACGTAGGCCCGACCCTCGTCGGTCAGGACGTAGGTGCGCCGTCCGGCGTCGGTCTCCGCCCGGACCAGTCCTTCGTCCTCGAGCTGCTGCAGGGTCGGGTAGATGGAGCCCGGACTCGGCTTCCACATGCCACCGCTGCGCTCGGCGATCTCCTGGATGATCTGGTAGCCGTTCATCGTGTTCTCGGCCAGCACAGCCAGGATCGCGGCCCGTACGTCACCGCGTCGCGCCTTGGGACCACGGCCGCCCGACCACATCGGAGCCCACTGCGGTCCGCCCCACATCGCCCAGGTCCCGAAGGCGTGCTTGGTGCGGTGACCCTGTCGGCCGGTCATCTTGGCGACCCAGTCCGGCAGCGAAGCCTCGCGCTCGAACCACAACCACGGAGAAGTCCCGGCATACCCACACGTCATGGTGATCCCGTCCTTTCCGAGAAGATCTCGATGTATCAACGATATATCGGGATGGGTCGCCGCCCAAGGGTCGCCGGTATCGATGAGAACGGTCGGCAGGCCCTTGGCGTGCCCCGCCGGCTGAGACCCGGCTGAGGGCTGGCGCCGCGCCGAGGGCGCCGCACCGGCCGCCGACCACTCCACCTAGAGTCGGGTGATGAGCACCAGCCCCCAGCCCAACGATCCCGCCGACCGCGACGCCGAGGCCTCGTCCGCCGGCTCCAGCTTCGAGAACGCCGAGACTGCCGTCGGCGGCGCCGACTCGGTCCCGGACGACCCGGACGTCAACACCCGGCAGGCCCCGGGAAGCGGCCCGGGGACGGGTGACGGCCCTGGTGCGGGCCTGAGCGCACCCGAGAACCGCTGACCGCGTACGCGTGCGACTCCTCGTCCTCGGTGGGAGTGGGTTCCTGGGTTACCACGTCGTCACGGAGGCACTCGCCGCCGATCATGAGGTGACCGTCTTCAACCGCAGCGGGAAACCGCCGGTGTCCGGGGTGAGGGTGATCACCGGCGACCGCCGCGACGATCTCTCCGGGCTGCAGGGCCGGGAGTGGGACGCCGCGCTCGACACCTTCACCGACACCGAGCCGGGCGCTCCTGCCGTACGCGCCACCGCCGAGCTGCTCTCCGATGCGGTGGGGACGTACGGATACGTCTCCGGGATGAGCGTGTACGCGCCGTCCGGGCCGAGCCGACCGGACGAGTCCGGGCCGGTGCGGCAGGCCGGGGTGGAACCGGACACCGACCGGCTCCAGGAGCGCTCGCTGGCCAAGCTGGCCGGCGAGGCGGCGGTCACCGAGCTGTTCGACGGTCCGGCGCTGTTCCCACGGGTCGGCATCATGGTCGGTCCGCGGTCGACGCGCTTCACCTACTGGCCGGTGCGGATCGCCGGGGCGGCGGTGGGCCGACTGCCGCGCTCAATCCTGGTGCCGGGCGACCGGCACCGCAGCGTCCAGTACTCCGACGCCCGCGACATCGCGGCCTGGACGATCTGGATGCTCGCTCTCGGCCGGGGCGGGACGTTCAACACCGTCGGGCCCGGACGACCGGAGAGTCTCTGGTCGGTGATCGAGGCCTGCTGCACGGCGGTGGGCGTGGACCCGGCGGAGCTGGACTTCGTCGACCTGCCGGACGAGGACCTGGCGCGCACCCGGCTGACCGCGGTCGACGAGGAGGAGCGACCGCTCTGGTACCCCGAGGACCAGATCCCGCAGGAGGCGATCGACTCGACGGCGGCGCGGACGGCCGGTCTCCGCTTCCGCCCGGCCGCCATGACCGCCGCCGACACCCTCCGCTGGGCCGAGGAGGCGGTCGAGCCTGCCCTGACCGACTCCTTCCTGCCCTACGAGCAGGAGCTCATCCCGTCACGTCGGCACAACCGGGGGTCCGGACCCACAGTCGTGCGGACATAACAGCGGGTGGTGCGGCGGTCACTGACCGCCGAGGACGTGCTCCGGCAGGTCGGCCTGTCGCCGGGGGCGGGGACCATCCTCGGCCCAGGGTTGCCGCCAGTCCGGCGCGGGGAACCGTTCGGCGAAGTAGAGGGTCTCCCGCTCGACCTTGTCGCCACGGAACTGGATGATCTTGACGTAGTGCAGCGGGTCGCCGCCGTCGTAGCTCAGCAGACCCTCGGCGATCCACAGGTCGCCGGCGCCCCGGATCTCCTGCGGCTGGAAGTCGAGCTTCGCCGGGTAGCGCTCCCGCCAGGCCTGCTGGTTGGCCTTGCCGCGGAACCACTCGTCGGACTGCGGGAACTCGAGCACGACATCGTCGTGATAGAGCTCCGACGCCTTGGCCTCGTTCGGTCCTCCGGTGTACGTCCACTGCCGCAGCAGCATCTCCCGGACCTGTTCGTACTGCATCGCCTGGCCTCCTCCGGGGGCACAACACCGTGCCCTTCTCGGCGGAAACAGCGACGCCGCCTCGCCCATTCCCCGGTCGGCGGACCAGTGTCGGCCGGTCAGGAGCCCGAGGAGGCCTCGGTGCCGGCCTTCGAGTCGGCGTCCTCGAACGAGTGGGTCGACAAGTTCTTGGCCGCCGGTCCCTCGAGCACCGACCCGTCCGCCGCGAACCGGGAACCGTGCAGCGGGCAGTCCCAGGACTTCTCCAGGTCGTTGTACCGGACGACGCCACCCAGGTGGGTGCAGACCGCCGATACCGCGCAGGTCCGGCCGTCGACGGTGGCGACCGCCACCGGCTTGCCGCCGGTGTTGCCGACCACGCCCTGACCCTCCGCGGGCGACCGGTCCGACTCCGACAGGTCGTGCAGCTCCGCGGCGACCCAGCCCCGGGTGGCCGCAGCGCCCACCGCGAGGTTGGCCTGCACCGCCTGCACGGCGGCGGCGGGCTTGCTGACCCGGGTACCCAGGGTCTCCGCCCACGGCATGTTGCCGCCCAGCAGCTCGGCGGAGAGCCGCAGCCCGGCGGCCACGGCGTTCGTCATTCCCCACTTGTTGTAGCCCGTGGCCGCGTAGATCCGGCCACCGCCGCGGGGCATCTTGCCGACGAACGGCACGTAGTTGTGCGGCTGGTAGTCCTGGGCCGACCAGACGTGGGTCCGCTGCGCGCCGGGGAAGTTCTCCTCGGTCCACTCGATCAGATCGGCGACCAGCTCCGACGGCGGCTGCGGATGCCGCCCGACCGGATGTCCGTTGCCCCCGACCACGAGCAGATCCTCCCCGTCGTGCCGGGCGGTGCGCAGAGATCGGGTCGGCTGGTCCGCGGACAGGTACATGCCCTGCGGGATGTCGCCGGGAACCCGGAAGGCCAAGGCGTACGACCGCTGCGGGGTGAGCTTGGCGAAGTAGAGGCCGCGGTCCAGGATCGGGATGCCGGTGGCCAGGATGACGTTGTCCGCGGTCACCGTGCCCAGGCTGGTCTGCACCGTGGCCCGCGTCTCCTCGACCACGTCGACCACCCGCACGCCCTCGACCAGGATGCCGCCCCGACTGCGGAACTCGGCGGCCAGAGCGGTGAGCACGTCCAGCGGGTCGAACTGCGCCTGGTCGCGCAGCCGGACCGCGCCGTAGGTCTGGTACGGCAGCTCGTCGGCGTCGACCTGTTCGACCTCCAGGCCGACCCGCTCGGCGATCTCGAACTCCTTGCGCACCGACGACGTCCCGGACCGCTTGGCGGCGTAGGTGTACGCGTCGCGCCGCTCGACCGGGATCTCGTTGTCCGCGCAGTAGCGCAGCGCCCAGGCCTGCGCCTCCCGGTTGCCCTCGACGTAGGCCGCGACCACCTTCTCCGAGTGGTGCTTGATGATGTTGGACAGCATGGTGCCCTGCAGCAGGCTCAGCTTGGCGGTCGTGTTGCCGGTGGTGACCGCGCCGACATGGCGAGCCTCCAGCACCGCGACCCGGCGGCCGGCGCGGGCCAGCAGCGTTGCCGTGACCAGTCCGGTCAGCCCGGCGCCCACCACGACATCGTCGTAGGCGGTGTCGGCGATGAGCTTGTCGGTCTCGATGGTGC
>DATHBQ010000338.1:0-4561 GCA_035296105.1 Propionibacteriaceae bacterium
CCGCGCTGTGGCGCTGGCGGCCGACCTTGTCGATCCTGACACCGCCGAGGCGGCCGCCCGCCGGGCTCGCGAGTCCTTCGGACAGCTGGACGGTGCGCTGGTCAGTGTCGGCGGTCCGCCGGCCGGATCGGCCCTGGGCACGACCACCGAGCAGTGGCGGTCCGCATTCGAGTCGGTCTTCCTGGCGGCGCTGCGGGTGACCGATGCCATGGTCCGGCACGGCACCGCGGCCGACCTGGCCGTGGCCTGGGTGCTGTCCAGCTCGGTCAAGGCGCCGATCCCGGGACTCGCCGCCTCCAACGGGCTGCGGCCGGGGCTGGCCATGCTGGTCAAGCAGCTGGCCGACGAGCTGGGGCCGGACGGCGCCCGCGTGGTCGGGCTGCTGCCCGGCCGGGTGGAGACAGACCGGACCCGGCACCTCGACGCGCTGTCCGGCGATGTGGAGGCGGCCCGGGCGAAGTCGGAGGCCTCGATCCCGCTGCGTCGTTACGGCCAGCCGGCCGAGTTCGGACGGGTGGCCGCCTTCGTGCTGTCGCCGGCGGCGTCCTATCTCACGGGGTCGGTGGTGGCGGTTGACGGCGGTGCGATCCGTAGCCTGTGACCGGCGGGCGCGCCCGACAGCGCGACGCCAGTCGCGGCGAAACGGCGCGACACGCCGGGCCGGGGTGAAACGCGCGTAGCGGATTCAGGCGCGAGCGGCGGAGACCGGGCCGGCGAACTGGGTGCGGTACAGCTCGGCGTAGAGGCCGCCCTCAGCCAGCAGGTCCTCGTGCCGGCCCCGCTGTACGATCCGGCCGGAGTCCAGGACGAGGATCAGGTCGGCGTTGCGGATGGTGGACAGCCGGTGGGCGATCACGATGCTGGTCCGGCCCTCCATCGCCGTGTCCAGGGCTTGCTGCACCGCGGCTTCCGACTCCGAGTCCAGGTGGGCGGTGGCCTCGTCGAGCACCACGATCGGCGGTGCCTTGAGCAGCAGCCGGGCGATGGCCAGCCGCTGGCGTTCGCCACCGGACAGCCGGTAGCCGCGCTCGCCCACCACGGTGTCCAGGCCGTCCGGCAGGCTGCGCACCAGGTCGGCGATCTGGGCGGCCTCCAGGGCCTGCCACATCTGCTCCTCGGTCACCTCCGGGGAGGCGTAGCGCAGGTTCTCGGCGATGGTGTCGTGGAACATGTGGGCGTCCTGGGTGACGTAGCCCACCGCATTGCGGAGCGAGGCCAGCTGCAGATCGCGTACGTCGGTGCCGGCCACCGAGACCGTGCCGGACGTCGTGTCGTAGAGCCGGGCGATCAGATGCGTCATGGTCGTCTTGCCGCCGCCCGAGCGCCCGACCAGAGCCACGGTAGCGCCAGGTGGGGCCGCGAACGACACGTCGTGCAGCACCTGGGTGTTGGGCCGCTGGTCCAGGGAGGCGATCGACTCCAGGCTGGCCAGCGACGTCTCGGCGGCACTCGGGTAGGTGAAGCTGACGTGGTCGAAGGCGACCGAGGCCGTCCCGGCGACCGGGATCGCATCCGGACGGTCCTTGATCGCCGGTTCCAGGTCCAGCACCTCGAACACCCGGTCGAAGGAGACGAGCGCGTTCATCACGTCGATCCGCAGGTTGGTCAGCTGGGTCAGCGGTCCGTAGAGCTGGCCGAGCAGCCCGGCCAGCGCGGTCAGGGTGCCGACGGTGAGCACGCCGTCGATGGCCAGCGACCCACCGACGCCGTAGACCAGGGCGGTGGCCAGGGCCGCGACGAGCCCGAGGGCGGTGAAGAAGAACCGGCCGTTCATGGCGATCTTGACCGAGATGTCGCGGACCGCGCCGGCCCGGTCGGCGAACTGGTCGTGCTCGCTGTCCGGCCGGCCGAACAGCTTGACCAGAAGGGCGCCGCTGACGCCGAACCGCTCGGTCATCATCGACGACATGTCTCCGTTCAGCTCCATCTGTCGCCGGGTGAGGTCGGCGAGCTTGCGCCCGACGATCTTGGCCGGGACGAGGAATACCGGCAGCATGACCAGCGCGGCCAGGGTGAGCTGCCAGCTGAGTACCAGCATGGCGATCAGTACCAGCACCAGGCTGATCACGTTCGACAGCACGGTGGACAGGGTCGAGGTGAACGCCTGCTGCGCGCCGATCACGTCGGAGTTGAGCCGGGAGACCAGCTTTCCGGTCTGGGTCCGGGTGAAGAAGGCCAACGGCATCTGCAGCACGTGGTCGAACACCCGGGTACGCAGGTCGAAGATCAACCCTTCGCCGATCTTCGAGGAGCACCAGCGCTGCACCAGACCGATCACCGCCTGCAGCACGGCGAGACCCGCAACGGTCAGACTCAACACGACCAACAGCGAGCGGTTCCCGCCCAGGACGCCCTCGTCGATGATCAGCTTGAACAGCAGCGGCGGCGTCACCGCCAGGGCCGACGTCACCACGACCAGGCCGATGAAGACGATGATCAGCGCCCGGTAGGGCCGGGCGAACGCCAGGATCCGGCGGACCACGCCGCGACTGAGCCGGTGGGACGCGATCTCGGGGTCGGTCGACATCCGCCGCATCAAGGAGCCGCCGCCTCCGCGCATCATCGACATGGACGTCTCCTCTCCCGCTCGGCCAACGCGTACGCCATGCCGACTATTCCGGCGAAGCAGCGGGCCCGGACGCCAACGGCGTCCGGGCCCCTCGTCTGCGGGAGTGCGTCAGCGCTTCGCGGCCGTCTTCTTGGTTGTCGCCTTGGCCGGGGTCTTCTTCGCCGCCGTCTTGCCGGTCACCTTCTTGGCCGCCGCCTTCGCCGTCGTCGCCACCTTCTTGGCGGTGTCCTTCGCCGGGGACTTGCGGGCCGTCGTCGCCTTGGTCGTCGTCGTCGTGGTGGCCTTACGGCTGCTGGCCGTCTTCGCCGGGGTGCGGCTAGCGGCCTTCTTGGCGGTGCTGGGCGAGGCGGTCTTCTTGGCCGCTCCGCGGGTCGCCCCGCCGCGCCCCCGCAGGCTCACGCCGGACTCCTTCAGCACGTTGTGCACGAACCCGTAGGAGCGCCCGGCGTCCTCGGCGATCTTGCGGATGCTCTCCCCGCCGGAGTACCGCTTGGCGTACTGGGACGCCAACGAGGTCCGCTGCGTCCCACTGATCCGTGAACCCTTAGCCAGTGTTGCCTTGGCCACTGCGTCCTCCCAGGCTCGGGGCCGCCGCTGACCCGTGCGGCGACGCGTAACCCATCAATGATCATCCCAACGTCGAGAGATGATCAAGAGGTTGCGGGAGATTGCCGGGACTCCAGTTGATCTTCAGGCGAGGGCGACCAGGTCGGCGTACTCCGGGCTCCACAGGTCCTCGGTGCCGTCGGGCAGCAGCAGCACCCGGTCCGGGTCCAGGGCGGTGACGGCCCCCTCGTCGTGGGTCACCAGCACGACCGCGCCGCGGTACCGCCGAATCGCCGCCAGCACCTCGGCCCGGGACGCCGGGTCCAGATTGTTGGTCGGCTCGTCGAGCAGCAGCACGTTGGCACTGGAGACCACCAGCATGGCCAGGGCGAGCCTGGTCTTCTCCCCACCGGACAGCACGCCCGCCGGCTTCTCGACGTCGTCGCCGGAGAACAGGAAGGAACCGAGCACCTTCCGGACGTCGGTGTCGTTCAGGTCGGGGGCCGCGGTCTTCATGTTGGCCAGGACGGAGCGGCCGACGTCCAGGGTCTCGTGCTCCTGCGCGTAGTAGCCCAACCGCAGCCCGTGGCCGGGCACGACGCCACCGGTGTCGGACTCCTCCAGGCCGGCCAGGATCCGCAGCAGCGTCGTCTTGCCCGCACCGTTCAGGCCGAGCACCACCACCTGGCTGCCACGGTCGATCGCCAGGTCGACGCCGGTGAACACCTCCAGCGAGCCGTAGCTTTTGCTCAGGTCCGCGGCGGTCAGCGGGGTCTTGCCGCAGGCGGCGGGCTCGGGGAACCGGATCTTGGCTACCCGGTCTCCTCCCCGTTCCGACTCCACCCCGGCCAGCAGCTTCTCCGCCCGCCGGGCCATGTTCTGGGCCGCCACCGCCTTGGTCG
The DNA here is from genome assembly GCA_035296105.1 of Propionibacteriaceae bacterium. Lineage (GTDB taxonomy): Bacteria > Actinomycetota > Actinomycetes > Propionibacteriales > Propionibacteriaceae > Microlunatus. The sequence continues at coordinate 4,018 of DATHBQ010000338.1, forward strand.
CCTTGGCCCGCATCTTGTCGGCCTGGGTCATCAGCTGCTCGGCCTTGCGCTCGGCGTTCTGCCGCTCCCGCCTCCGGCGCTTCTCGTCGGTCTCGCGCTGCTGCAGGTAGCGCCGCCAACCCATGGCGTAGATGTCCAGCTCCGCCCGGTTGGCATCGAGGTGGAACACCTTGTTGACCGTCTGTTCGAGCAGGCCGACGTCGTGGCTGATCACCAGCAGGCCGCCGGAGTGCGCGGCCAGGAAGCTCCGGAGCCAGCCGATCGAGTCGGCGTCCAGGTGGTTGGTCGGCTCGTCGAGCAGCATCGTCGGGGCGCCCGAGAACAGGATCCGGGCCAGCTCGACGCGCCGCCGCTGACCGCCGGACAGGGTCCGGATCGGCTGGTGGAGCACCCGCTCGGGCAGCCCGAGGCTGCCGGCGATCCGCGCCGCCTCGGCCTCCGCGGCGTACCCACCGGCCGCAGCGAGCTCGGCCTCGGCCCGCGCGTAAGCGCTCATCGCCTTGTCCCGCACCTCGGCCGAGTCGTCACCCATGGCCAGCTCGGC
>DATHBQ010000339.1:0-6814 GCA_035296105.1 Propionibacteriaceae bacterium
CAGAGCGACCTGCATGCGGCCTCCCTCGCTACTGGCCGGGCGGCCGCAGCCGCAGGCTCTGTAGGCCGCCGTCCACCGCCAGGTCGACCCCCGTCGTCGACGCCGACCGCGGGCTGGCCAGGTACGCCACCGCCCCGGCGACCTCCTCCGCACTGACCAGCCGGCCGTGCGGCTGCCGAGCCTCCAGGGCCCGGCGGTCGGCATCGGGGTCGGCGGCCTTGCTGAGCAGTCGCCCGATCCAGGGGGTGTCGGCGGTCCCGGGATTCACGCAGTTGACCCGGATGCCCTCGCGGACGTGGTCCGCCGCCATGGCCCGGCTCATCGCCAGTACCGCCCCCTTCGTGGCGCTGTACAGCACACGCTGGGGCAGTCCGGCCGTCGCCGCCACGGAGCAGGTGTTGACCACCGATGCGGCCCGAGAGGCGCGCAGGTGCGGCAGCGCCGCCCGGGTGATCCGGACCATGCCCACCACGTTGACGTCGAACACCCGGTGCCACTCGTCGTCATCGTTGTCGGCGACCGTGCCCTGCGCGCCGATGCCGGCGTTGTTCACCACGATGTCGAGCTGCCCGAAGTGGTCGACCACCGCCTGGACGGCGGCCCGGCAGGACGGGTCGTCGGTCACGTCGCAGGTCACCGCCAGGGACGACCCGTCGGTCTGACCGTCCTCGGCGTTCAGGTCCAGGATCGCCACCCGGGCGCCGCCGGCCATCAGCTCGGCGACGATCGCCGCGCCGATACCGGAAGCGCCGCCGGTCACCAGGGCCACCAGCCCGTCGAGCTCGCCGCTCACCGTTGCGCTCCGACCATCCGCTGGATCTGGCGGCCCAGCCGGTCGATCTCGATCCGGACCACGTCACCGGGGACCAGGTAGGGGAACCGGCCGGACAGGGCGACGCCCTCCGGGGTGCCGGTCAGGACGACGTCACCCGGCTCCAGGGCGAGGTACTGGCTGAGGTGCCGGACCAGCGTCGGCACGTCGAAGACCATGTCTTCGGTCGAGGAGTCCTGCCGCGGCTCGTCGTTGACGAAGCTCCGCAGCCGCAGCGCGCGGTGGTCGACCTCGTCCGGGGTGACCAGCCACGGTCCGATCGGAGTGGATCCGGGTAGGCACTTGCCCTTGCTCCACTGCCCACCGGACTCCTCGATCTGGAAGGTGCGCTCAGAGAGGTCGTTGGCGACGGTGAACCCGGCGATGTAGTCCAGCGGGTCCTCCTCCTCGCCGAGCTCGTACGCCCGGCGGGCGACGACGAAGGCGAGCTCCACCTCCCAGTCCACCTTCTTGCTGCGGGGCGGGATCCGGAACGGGTCGTCGGGTGCGGCGATGGTGTTCGGCGTCTTGAGGAACATCACCGGGAGGGCGGGTGGTGCGGCGCCGGACTCCGCGGCGTGGGCCGCGTAGTTCATCCCGATGGCGATCACCGCTCCGACACCGCCGACCGGGGCGGCGTAGTCGGCGCCGACGAGGTCGGTCGTCGGCAGATCGCCGGCCCGGACCGCGCGTCCGAGGTCGGCGAGGTCCGCCAGCGTCGACGGGTCCAGGTCAGGAACGCGATCGCTGAGGTCGTAGGCCACCTCGTCAGCGACCGCGACCGGGCGTACGCCAGAGCTCGTTCTCACCCGAGCGAACTTCATAGGTCTCCTTCCGGATGTCTAACCTCTAGTCATCCTTCCTGATGAGAGGTACCCCGTGGCCACCATCACCGCTGCCGAAACGGTCGACGTCCGGTTCCCCACGTCGCAGCAGCTCGACGGCTCCGACGCGATGAACCCCGATCCGGACTACTCGGCGGCCTATCTCAGCCTCGCCACCGACGCGGGCGACGGCCTCGTCGGGGCCGGCTTCGTCTTCACCACCGGTCGCGGCAACGACATCGCGGCCGCGGCCATCCAGACCGTGGCCGACGAGCTGGTCGGCGAGCGGGTCGAGGATCTGCTGGTGAACATGGGAGCCACCTACCGGCGCTTCGTCTACGACCCCCATCTGCGGTGGCTGGGCCCGGAGAAGGGCGTCATGCACATGGCGATCGGCGCCGTGGTGAACGCCCTGTGGGACCTCAAGGCGAAGCGGGCCGGCCTGCCCCTGTGGCAGCTGGTGTCGGCCATGTCGCCGGAGGAGATCGTGGATCTGGTCGACTTCCGCTACCTCACCGACGCGCTCACCCCCACCGAGGCGCTGGAGATCCTCCAGCGGGCGGCGCCCGGCCGGCAGGACCGCGTCGAGGAGCTGCTGGCCCGGGGCTACCCGGCGTACACCACCACACCGGGCTGGCTCGGCTACTCCGACGAGAAGATGCTCCGGCTGGCCCGGGAGGCGGTCGCCGACGGCTTCCCGCAGATCAAGCTCAAGGTCGGCGGCAGCCTGGCCGACGACGTCCGGCGGCTGTCGCTGGCCCGGCAGGAGGTCGGGCCGGACATCCGCATCGCCATCGACGCGAACCAGCGCTGGGACGTCGCGGAGGCCATCGCGTGGGTGCGCGAGCTCCAGCCCTTCGACCTCGCCTGGATCGAGGAGCCCACGAGCCCCGACGACCTGGTGGGCCACGCGACCATCCGCAAGGCGCTCGGCTCCACGCCGGTCGCCACCGGAGAGCACACCGCCAATCGGGTGCTGTTCAAGCAGCTGCTGCAGCTCGAGGCCATCGACGTGATGCAGATCGACGCGGCCCGGGTCGCCGGGGTCAACGAGAACCTGGCCAACCTGCTGCTGGCCGCCAAGTTCGGCGTCCGGGTCTGCCCGCACGCCGGCGGCGTCGGCCTGTGCGAGGCGGTGCAGCACCTGTCCATGATCGACTTCGTAGCCATCAGCGGCACCACCGACGACCGCTACCTGGAATTCGTCGATCACCTGCACGAACACTTCGTCGATCCGGTACGGGTCGTCGACGGACACTACGTCGCGCCGACGGCGCCGGGCGCTGGCACCGAGATGAACGCCGCGTCGCTCGAGGAGTACCGATACCGGAGTGAGGCGTCGTGACCACCGGCCCGACCTCGGCGAGCACCGCGCCGGCGGACCTCACCTGGTTCCTCCGCGACCGGCTGGGCATGTTCATCCACTTCGGCCTGTACGCGCTGGCCGGCCGGCACGAGTGGGTGCAGAGCTTCGAGCGGATCCCGGCGGAGGCGTACGCGAAGTACTTCGAGCACTTCGACCCCGACCGGTTCGACGCCGCCGACTGGGCCCGGCAGTGCCGGCGGGCCGGGATGCGGTACGCGGTGCTCACCACCAAGCACCACGAGGGCTTCTGCCTGTTCGACAGCGACCTGACCGACTACAAGACCACGAACACTCCGTTCGGTCGCGACCTGGTCGCGGAGTTCGTCTCGGCGTTCCGGGCCGAGGGGATCAAGATCGGCTTCTACCACTCGCTGCTCGACTGGCATCATCCGGACTTCGTCATCGACGGCTACCATCCCCTGCGGGACGAGCCGAACGTGGCCGAGCTCAACTCGGGTCGGGACATGGCCCGCTACCGGCAGTACCTGCACGGCCAGGTGCGCGAGCTGCTGACCCGCTACGGCGAGATCTCCTACCTGTTCTACGACTTCTCCTACCCGGCCAGCCAGCAGCCGCACATCTACAACAACAAGGGCGCCGAGGACTGGGCGGCCGAGGAGCTGATGGCCCTCACCCGGGAGCTGCAGCCCGGCATCGTGATCAATGACCGGCTCGGCATCCCGGGCGACCTCGTCACGCCCGAGCAGTACCAGCCGGCCGAGCCGATGCGGCGCGACGGCGAGCTCGTCGCCTGGGAGGCGTGTCAGACGATCAACGGCAGCTGGGGCTACTTCCGCGACAACACGCTGTTCAAGACGCCCGAGATGGTGGTCCGGATGCTCGTCGACGGCGTCAGCAAGGGCGGCAACCTGCTGTTCAACGTCGGACCGACCGGACGGGGCGACTTCGACCCGGCCTCGGCGGCGCTCCTGACCGGCCTCGGCGACTGGATGGACCGGCACGACCGGTCGATCTACGGCGCCGGACCGAGCGACTTCGTCCCGCCGCCGGACTGCCGCTACACCCAGCGCGGGGACCGGCTGTACCTGCACCTGTTCGCGTGGCCGTTCGAGCACGTCCACCTGCCGGGGCTCGCGGGCCGGGTGCGGTACGCGCAGCTGCTCGACGACGCCTCCGAGATCGCCCTCACCACGATCGATCCCGCCAAGCCGGCGCACAACACGACGATGGGCGGGCTGACCGCGGACACCCTCACCCTGACCCTGCCGGTCCGCCAGCCGGCCGCCGCGGTGCCGGTGGTCGAGCTCTTCCTGAGCTGAGCAGGCCGGCGACCGGACGATGATCGACGCGCATCTGCACGTCTGGCGCCTGTCCGCCGGTTGGTACCCCTGGAACACCCCCGACCTGGGCGCGGTGCACGCCGACTCGGGGGTGGACGACATCGCCGACACGATGGCCGCGGCCGGGGTCGAGGCCGTGGTCCTCGTCCAGGCCGCGGACACCTTGGCCGAGACCGAATGGCTCCTCGATCTGGCGCGCCGCGACGACCGGGTCACCGGCGTGGTGGGATATCTGCCGCTGACCGACGCAGGTCGACTCACCGACCTGCTGACCCGCTACGCCGGCGAGCCGCTGGTCGGCGTTCGCCAGCTCTGGCACGGCCACGACCGCACCGATGAGCTGAGCGACGCGGCGGTGCTGGCAAGTCTGCGACTGCTCGGCGAGGCGGGGTTCGCCGTCGATGTCCCCGACGCCCACCCGGGACTGTGGCCGGCGCTGACCGGTGCGGTCGAGCAGTGCCCGCAGACCACGTTCGTGCTCGACCACTGCGGCAAGCCGCCGTTCGGTGACCAGGTGGGCTGGACCGAGTGGGAGGCCTGGTTCCGCGCCCTCGGAGCGCGGCCGAACGTGGTGCTCAAGCTGTCCGGACTGTTCGGCGGCAGCGGGTCAGCGACGCCGGCGACGGCCGACGAGCTGGATCGGGTGGTCGGGCTGGCTCGGAGCGTGGCCGGCGCTGACCGGATCATGCTGGGGAGCGACTGGCCGATGACCCGCGGCGCCCTCGACTACGGTGACAACATCGCGCGACTTCGCCAGCTGCTTGCGTCCTGGTCGCCGGCCGAGCAGACCGCCGCGACCGAGAGCACGGCAAGAACGGCCTACCGGCTCCCTGCGCGCTGACCGGTCGGGCAGATCCAGCTCGGTGCATCCACCGGCACGCCGAACGGGCCGATCCAGCAGGATGTGGCCATGGATGCGGACAGCTTGCTGGTCGGCCGCTACCAGATGGGCCGGCGAATCGGGGCTGGCGGAGTCGGTCAGGTCTGGTCGGCGCACGACACGGTGCTCGGCCGAGAAGTGGCGATCAAGGTGCAGGAGATCGATCCCGAGCTCGACGACGCCGCATTCGAGCGCTTCGTCCGCGAGGCCCGCAGCGCCGCCGTGCTCCAGCATCCGAACGTCGTCACCATCTTCGACAGCGGTACGGACCAGGACACCGCCTTCCTGGTCATGGAGCTGTTGCCGGGGCCCACCCTGACCGGCCACCTGGCGCAGCACGGCCCGCTGCCCGAGTCGGACGCCGTCGCCCTGGCCGCGCAGATCGCGTCGGGACTGGCGGCGGCTCACGGCGCGGGGGTGGTCCATCGCGACATCAAGCCGGCGAACCTGATGTTCGATGCCCGCGGCACGCTGAAGATCGTCGACTTCGGCATCGCCAGACTGATGCAGACCGTGACGACGCAGCTGACCGTGTTGAACGGGATCATCGGAAGTCCTCCGTACCTGTCGCCCGAGGGGATCGACGGGCGGCCGGTCGACGAGCGCAGTGACATCTACTCGCTGGGCGCCGTCCTGATGGTGATGCTGACCGGCCGAGGGCCGTTCGAGGCAGCGCATCCGCTGGCCCTCCTCCAGCAGCACCTGCACGCCGATCCGCCCCGGGTCCGCGATCGTCGTCCGGACATCAGTCCGGGCCTGGACACACTCGTCGCGCAGATGCTCAGCAAGTCGCCGCAGGATCGGCCCCAGTCCGCGCGCGAGGTGTTGGACCGCCTCACCGGCGCGCCGGCCGCGGAAGCGCCGAAGCCGAACCCGTCGACCGAACCCGTGGTGCCCAGGAAGCAGGCGGCCGGACGACCGCGTCAGCGGTCGTTGCTCGGCGCCCGACTGCTGGCCGGTGCCGGAGCGATGGCGCTGGTCGGCGCGGTGATCATGGTGATGGTCGACCGGGGCGAGGTCCCGACGGCCGGATCGTCGGAACCATCGCAGCTGGCCCTGCGGCCCACGGCGGCGATCGGCGGCGGCGCCGAGCCATCGTCCCCGACGCCGACTCGGGCGAAGAGGAGCCGGCCGCAGCCGGCGCCCCGACCCTCCACCCCCTCCGCGGCCAAGACCACCGAGCTGTCCCCCGCCGCGGCCAAGACCCGCTCGGCGACGCGATCGCCTCGGGCCACGGCGCCCGCCGCGCGAAGCCGGCCGACCACCGGATCGCCGCCCGCGCCGCAAACGACGGACACCGGGAGCAGCGCCCCCGGCCTGGAGCCGGCGCCGGCCGACCTGCGCGTTGCCGTTGCCATGGTCTCGAGCAACGGAGAGATCGCCGCCGAGGAGGCCGATGACCTGGACCGGCGGGTGGCCCGGCTCGCCGACCAGCTGGAGCGGAAGCGGGGCGCCGAGGCGACCAAGAAGGTGGACGAGTTCGACGAGTACGTCGCGGGGCTGGCCAGCCGGGAGAGGCTGGCCCCCGAGGGTGAGCAGCGAATCACCAGGGCCCTGTCGACGGTTCGGGAGCTCGTCGCCAACGGCCGTTGACTCCTGCCCAACGGCCGTCGGCGCGCCGTCGGAGTGACG
>DATHBQ010000340.1:0-24458 GCA_035296105.1 Propionibacteriaceae bacterium
CGAGACCACGATCATCGAGGGTGCCGGGAGCTCGGACCAGATCGCCGGCCGGGTGAACCAGATCCGGACCGAGATCGAGAACTCCGACTCCGACTACGACCGCGAGAAGCTGCAGGAGCGGCTGGCCAAGCTGGCCGGCGGTGTCGCGGTGATCAAGGTCGGGGCGGCCACCGAGGTGGAGCTCAAGGAGCGCAAGCACCGGATCGAGGACGCCGTCCGCAACGCCAAGGCGGCCGTCGAGGAGGGCATCGTCGCCGGTGGCGGCGTCGCCCTGCTGCAGGCGGCGGCGAACCTCAAGCTCGAACTCGAGGGTGACGAGGCCATCGGCGCGAACATCGTGCTCGTTGCGGCCGAGGCTCCGCTGAAGCAGATCGCCTTCAACTCCGGCCTCGAGGGCGGTGTGGTTGCGGAGAAGGTGCGCAACCTGCCCGCCGGCGAGGGTCTGGACGCCGCGACCGGTGAGTACGGCGACCTGGTGGCCGCCGGCATCATCGACCCGGCGAAGGTGACCCGCTCGGCGCTGCAGAACGCCGCGTCGATCGCCGCGCTGTTCCTCACCACCGAGGCCGTCATCGCCGACAAGCCGGAGAAGGCCGCGCCCGCGGCTCCGGGTGCCGACGGTGGCATGGGCGGCATGGACTTCTGAGTCCGACCCAATCGCAGTACCGCAGAGGCGGCCCGAGCACTCGGGCCGCCTCTGTCGTTCCCGGCTCGGTCAGCGGGCGGCGGTCGCGGTCATCAGCGGCTCGACGTGGCTCTCGTACTCGGCCAGCTCGGAGGTGTCCGGGGTGTCGGTCGGCCACTCGGCCGTGGGCCAGCCGTAGGGCAGGTCCTCCATCGAGTAGGTCCAGCGGCCGGTCTCGACCCGCTCGGCCGCTCCGGCCTTCCCGGCCGCATCCTCCACGGGAACCACCGGGACGCCGCGTACGGTGCCGAAACCCGGGAACTCGACGTCGACCGTGCGCGCCCGGCCGGGCAGGGCGGGATAGTTCGTCACCAGGTTCACCGCCATCCCCGCGTGCTGCAGCCCGGAGGCCCACACACCGAGGTCGCTGCACTGGCACTCGTAGGCGGCCCGGTTGTTCACCGTGGTCCGCACCCAGAGGTTGCGCAACCGGGCCGGCCCCACCCGCAGCACCGGTCCGCTGGCGGGGCTGAAGTTGGCCAGGTCAGCGTCCGGTGGCGGGTCGCCCGAGACCGGCGCCGGGTACTTGAGCACCCGGTGGCGGACCTGCTCGTCCAGCGAGGTGACGGTCCACTCGAGGGTGCTCCGTCCCGGCGCCGCCAAGACCCGGCTGACCTGGATCCGCTGGAACTGCTGCGACCCGATGGGGTTGGCAAAGTCGATCCTGCCCAGCCCCGCGCGACCGACCTCGCCGGGCCGGGCCAGGTCGGTCGACGCGACGGCGGTGGGCGCCGTGCCCATCGCACTGACGGGAACGTGGCGGATCGGGCTGACGGTGGCCAGACCGACGTCGACGAAGGTCAACGACTCCGGCAGCGCCGGGAAGACGGTCTGCAGCAGCCGGGTGGAGCCGATGCGCAGGTCGGGTTGCAACCGCACCAGCGGGGTGCACAGGCAGTGGTTGAAGACCCGGCGCGACCGGTGCCGGAGCGGTTGGTAGACCAGACCGGCCGCCGGATCGATCAGCGTTCCGGCCGCCCCCCGGTTCGCCGGCTCGAGCCCGAAGTCCATGCTCGGCAGGCCGTCACCGAAGGCGAACCCCGGTGCCGCGATCGGGGTGAGCGACCAGTCGAGAACGGTCGCCCTCTCGACCCGGCGTACGGCGTGCACCGCGATCCGGACGGTGATCGGCAGATCGCTGAACGCCGAGAGCCACAGACGCTCGCCGAGGACCGGCAGCTCGGGATTCGTCGGCTGCGGCGTGAACCCCCCACCCGGGACCGCGGTGCGCTCGACCGGCGGCCGGGGGCTGGGAAAGAGTCCGGGCTCGGAGGCGCCGTAGGTGCAGCCGGAGAGCAGCAGTACTGCCGCGCAGGCCCACCCGGCCGGCCGCTTCCACGCCGCCGCCATGTCGCCATGCTACGAGCGGGCCCAGCACTGCGGCCGCCTCGCTAGGGTGACCGCTATGGCCGCTCCGGAGCTGAGGGTCGTCGACGGCCACAACGACCTGCCGTACGCGATGCGCAAGGTGGGCTACGACTTCGGCGCCACCGACATCAGCCTCCCCCAGCCGTTGCTGCACACCGACCTGCCCCGGCTCCGCCAGGGCGGGATGGGGGCCCAGTTCTGGTCGGTGTTCGTGCCCTGCTCCTTCGTCGGGCCGGCCGCCGTGGCCGCCACCTGCGAGCAGATCGACGCCGTGTACGCCATGGTCGAGCGCTACGCCGACGACCTGGTGCTGGTCACCTCGGCCGACGGCCTGGACGCCGTGCTGTCCGGCGACGGGCCGATCGGCAGCCTGCTCGGGGCCGAAGGCGGGCATTGCATCGACAACTCTCTCGGCGTCCTGCGGGCCTTCTACCGGCTCGGCGTGCGCTACCTGACCCTGACCCACAACGAGAACACCGACTGGGCCGACTCGGCCACCGACCAGCCGCGGCACGGCGGGCTCACCGCGTTCGGCCGGGCGGTAGTCACCGAGATGAACCGGCTCGGGATGCTGGTCGACCTGTCCCACGTCGCCGCGACGACCATGCACGACGCACTCGACACCTCCGCCGCGCCGGTGATCTTCAGCCACTCCTCGGCGCGGGCCGTCTGCGGCCACCCGCGCAACGTCCCCGACGACGTGCTCACCCGGCTGCCGGACAACGGCGGCGTCTGCATGGTCACCTTCGTGCCGTACTTCATCAACCCCGCCACCTACGCCTGGAGCCTGGAGGTGAAGGCGGCGGCCGAGGAGGCCGGCATCGACGCCCGGGACCTGACCGCCCTCGACGCCTTCGAGGAGACCTACCCGACGCCGCCCCCGCCGGCCACCCTGGATGACGTGGTCGCCCACCTGGAGCATGCTCGCGAGGTCGCCGGGATCGACCATCTCGGTCTCGGCGGTGACTACGACGGCGTGCCGATCACGCCGGTCGGCCTGGAGGACGTGGCCGGCTACCCCCGGCTGCTGGAGGCGCTGCGCAGCCGGCACTGGTCGCAGGACGACCTCCGCCGGCTCACCTCGGGCAACATCAGCCGGGTGCTGCACGAGGCGGAGTCCGTGGCCCGGGAACGCCGGGCCACGGAGCACCCGTCCCTGGCCACGATCGACGCCCCCGACTCGTGAGCGAGCTTGCGAGCTCACCATCCAGCACAGCACCGGCGGGAACGTGGGCGACGAGCGCCGGCGAGGAGGGCACGTGAGCGGGCTGCTCGAAGTCGTCGTCCGGCATGCGGCTGACGCCGAACGGGCCGAGGCCGGGGGTGCGGACCGACTCGTGCTGCTGGCCGGCTCGGAGGAGGACCCGCGCTCACCGGAGCCGGCACTGGTCGGCCAGGTGCGCCGGGCCACCAGCCGGCCGCTGCGGGTCATGCTGCGCCTGCGCGAGGGCTACGGCACCGACGGCGGCGAGGCGGTGCGGCTGCAGGGACTCGCCACGACCTACCGCCAGGTCGGGGCCGACGGGCTGGTTCTCGGCTTCCTCAACGCCCACACCGAGGTCGACGTCGAGGTGGTCACCGTCCTGGTCGGCGACGGGGAGGTCGGCTGGACGTTCTCCCGGGCGGTCGACTCCTGCATCTCGGTGGACCGGGCCTGGCGCGAGCTGCGCCGGCTGCCGGGACTCGACGCCGTCCTCACCGCCGGCTCGCCCCGCGGGGTGGCCGAGGGCCTGGACGACCTGTTCGCCCGGGCGACACAGGACCCCTTCGCCCGCTCAGTAATCATGGCCGGCGGTGGGCTGCTCCCCGAGCACGTCCCCTGGCTGGTCCGGGCCGGCATTCGCGCCTTCCAGGTCGGCGCGGCGGTGCGACCGCTCGGCTCCGTCAAGGCCTACGTCGATCCCGACCTGGTCGGGACCTGGCGGCGGCTGGTCGACGACGCCATGCGCCACGCGCCGGAACCGGCGTGACCGTCTACATCGACCCGCCGACCTGGCCCGGGCACGGCCGGCTCTGGTCGCACCTGGTCAGCGACGCCTCCTACCAGGAGCTGCACGACTTCGCCGCTGCGCTGGGCATTCCGCGCCGCGCGTTCGAGCGGGACCACTACGACGTCGTCGCCGACCGGTACGCCAGGGCCGTCGCCGCCGGCGCCCGGCCGGTGAGCTCCCGGGAGATCGTGGCCCGGCTGCACGCCTCCGGACTCCGGCGGCGCAAGGTCTCCCGCCTGGCTCGAGACTGAACGACGTGTCAGGCTCTCAACGCGCTATGGCGACCTCGGGGTCCGACAAGTTCGTACTTGACGAGCGCGGAAGACTGAGCGCGTGCCCACCTGCGCTCATCTGGCCGAGACCCCGCTGACCCCCGTTCCGGAGGACTTCGAACCGGTCTGTGCCGACTGCGTCGCGGTCGGTGGCCGTTGGGTCCATCTCCGCCGCTGCCTGATCTGCCAACACGTGTCGTGCTGTGACTCCTCACCGGCCAAGCACGCCACCGCCCACGCCCGGGCCACCGGCCACTCCGTGGTCACCTCCGCCGAGCCGGGGGAGGACTGGCGCTGGTGCTACACCGACCGGGTCGGCGCGTGACGTCCTCTGTGCCCCCTGAGCCTGTCGAAGGGCGGTCCTCGCCAGGCTCGGACCGCAGCACCGTCGACCGGGTCGATCGGGCCCGGCGGCCGATCCTGCTCACCGTCGACGACGACCCGAGCGTCTCCCGGTCCGTCGCCCGCGACCTCCGCCGCCGCTACGGCGCGGAGTACCGGATCATGCGGGCCGACTCGGGTGAGGAGGCGCTGGAGGCGATCAAGGAGGTCATCCTCAAGGGCGAGCCGGTGGCGGCGATCCTGGCCGACTACCGGATGCCGCGGATGAACGGCGTGGACTTCCTGGAAGCGGCGATGGACCTGGTGCCGCAGGCGCGCCGGGCCCTGCTCACCGCGTACGCCGACACCAACGCCGCCATCGCGGCGATCAACGTGGTCGACGTCGACCACTACCTGCTCAAGCCGTGGGAGCCGCCGGAGGAGAAGCTCTACCCGGTGGTCGACGAGCTGCTGGCCACCTGGCAGCGCGAGGGCCGGCCGGCCGAGCACGGCATCAAGATCCTCGGTCATCCCTGGTCCTCGGCCTCCTACGAGGTGCGCGACTTCCTGGCCCGCAACCTGGTCTCGTACCGCTGGCTCAACGTCGACGAGCCGAAGGGCGCGCAGCTGCTGGCCGCGGCCGGGGCGGAGGCCACCCGGGTCCCGGTGGTGATCACCACCGACGGCCGGGCCCTGGTCCAGCCGTCCCTCGTCGACCTGGCCAACGCCGTCGGACTGAGCACGTCGCCCGCCGGGGAGTTCTACGACGTGGTCATCGTCGGCGGCGGGCCGGCCGGACTGGGCGCGGCGGTGTACGCGGCGTCCGAGGGCCTGAAGACGGTGATCGTCGAGCGGGCGGCGGCCGGCGGCCAGGCCGGTCAGAGCTCGCGCATCGAGAACTACCTCGGCTTCCCCGACGGGGTGGCCGGCAGTCAGCTGACCGAGCGGGCCCGCCGGCAGGCGCTCCGGTTCGGTGCGGAGCTGCTCACCGCGCGGGCGGTCACCGGACTGGCGGCGAAGGGCCCGGCGCGGGAGGTGACGTTCGAGGACGGGAGCGTGATCCGCTCCCACGCCGTCGTGCTGGCCACTGGGGTCAGCTACCGGCATCTCGAGGCCTCCGGCGCCGACGACCTGGTGGGCCGCGGCGTGTTCTACGGATCGGCCGCCACCGAGGCGGCGGGCTGCGCCGGCCAGCACGTGATCATCGTCGGCGGCGCGAACTCGGCCGGGCAGGCGGCCATGTTCTTCTCCCGGCACGCGTCGCGGGTGACCATGGCGGTCCGCGGAGACTCGCTGGAGCGGTCGATGTCCAGCTACCTGATCGACCAGATCTCCGGCGTGGACAACATCGAGGTCCGGCTGAACACCTCGGTGCTGAAGTGCGACGGCAGCGAACGGCTGCAGTGCGTCACCCTGGTCGACCGCGACGGCGGGCAGGAGATGGTGGACGCGGCGTACCTGTTCGTCTTCATCGGGGCCGCGCCGCTGACCGACTGGCTCCCGGCGGAGCTGGTCCGCGACCGGAGCGGCTTCGTGGTCACCGGGCCGGAGCTGGTGGCCGGCGGTCGGCGACCCGACGCCTGGGACCTGGACCGCGACCCGTACCTGTTGGAGTCGTCCATCCCCGGGGTCTTCGTGGCCGGCGACGTACGCGCCCAGTCGGTCAAGCGGGTCGCCTCGGCGGTCGGCGAGGGCGCGTTGGCGGTCACCCTGGTGCACCGCTATCTGGCGAGAGGAGCCTGATCACATGAGCGAAGCCATGCGCCCTGAGCCTGTCGAGGGGCCGGATGGAGGTGCTTCGACAGGCTCAGCCCGCGTGGAGAGGCTCAGCGCGGACGAGCTCCGGACGCTGTTCCTCTTCGAGTCGCTGGAACCCGACCAGCTGGAGTGGCTGAGCGGCGAGGGCTACGTCCAGCGCTGGCCCGCGGGCGAGCTCGTCTACGCCGAGGGTGCTCCGGCCACGTGCTTCTTCGTGCTGCTCGAGGGCACCATGTCGATGTTCCGCTCGGTGGAGAACACGGAGGTGGAGACTGTTCGCACCGACCAGCGCGGGGTCTACTCCGGGGCCACCCAGGCGTTTGTCGAGGCCGGTCGCAACCCCTACCTGACCTCGGTCCGGGCGATCACCGACTGCACCTTCTGGATGATCGACGCGCGGGTCTTCGGCGAGCGGATCCGGGAGTGGTTCCCGATGGCCATGCACATGCTGGAGGGACTGGCCCTGGGCATGCGGTCCGGCCAGGCGCTGGTCGGGCAGCGCGAACGGCTGCTCTCCCTCGGCCGGCTGTCGGCCGGACTCACCCACGAGCTGAACAACCCGGCCGCCGCGGCGGTGCGAGCCACCGCCACCCTGCGGGAGCGGGTCAGCAAGATGCGGCGCAAGCTGGCCCACCTGGCCACCTCGGACATCGACCCCGAGGCGCTGGTGGCGCTGACCGACCTGCAGGAGGTCGCGGTCGAGCGGATGGCCAAGGCCGAGAGGCTGTCCCCGACGCAGGTCGGCGAGGCCGAGGACGAGCTGACCGACTGGATGGAGGACCACGGCATCGACAACGCCTGGGACCTGGCGCCGGCCCTGGTCGCCGCAGGCGTGACCACCGACGGTCTGGACGAGATCGCCGACACGCTGCCGGACGCGCTGCTGGCCGACGGGATTCACTGGGTGGCCTACGCGCTGGAGACCGAGCAGCTGATGGTCGAGATCGAGGACTCGACCGAACGGATCTCCACCCTGGTCGCGGCGGCCAAGCAGTACTCCCAGATGGACCGCGCCCCGCATCAGGACGTCGACGTCCGGGACGGCCTGAACAGCACCCTGGTGATGCTGCACCACAAGATCAAGGAGTCCGGCCGGATCAAGCTGGTCAAGTCCTACGCCGAGGGCCTGCCCCTGGTGCCGGCGCACCCCGCCGAGCTGAACCAGGTGTGGACGAACCTGATCGACAACGCGGTCCACGCCATGGGTGCCGAGGGCGGCACGCTGACCATCCGCACCGCGCTGGAGGACCAGTGCGTGCTGGTCGAGATCGGCGACACCGGACCCGGGGTGCCGAAGGAGCTGCAGAGCAAGATCTTCGAGCCGTTCTTCACCACCAAGCCGGTGGGCGAGGGCACCGGGCTGGGCCTGGACATCTCCTACCGGGTGATCACCCAGCGGCACGGCGGCGACCTCCGCGTGGTTTCGCAGCCCGGCGACACGCGCTTCCAGGTCCGGCTGCCGCTGACCGAGCCGCCGGCGCTTGGCTGAGCCCCCGGTCTGGCCGGCGCCGTTGAGGACCGGGTCGCTGGTCCGGGTGGTGGCACCCTCCGGCCCGGTGGATCGGGACCGACTGGCCGCCGGCGTGGCGATCCTCGCGTCCTGGGGCCTGCGCGTCGAGCTCGGCGAGCACGTGCCGGCGGTCGACGAGCGGCTGCCCTACCTGGCCGGCGCCGATGCGCTCCGGGCCCGGGACGTCACTGTGGCCTGGACCGATCCGGAGGTCGCCGCGGTGTGGGCGGCCCGCGGCGGCTACGGCAGCCAGCGGCTGCTGGACCACCTGGACTGGGCTCGGCTCCGGACCGCCGGGCCGAAGCACCTGGTCGGCTTCTCCGACGTGACCGCGCTGCTCGGCCGCCTCGGGCGCGAGTTGGGGCAGGTGACCATCCACGGTCCGGGCGCCGCGTCGCTCGGTCAGCTGAATGACGTCCCGACGGTCGAGTCGCTGCAGCGGCTGCTGCTGGCCGCGCCGACGTACGGGACGGTCCTGGTCGAGGGTCGGACGCTGGTGTCGGGATCGGTCGAGGGTCGTCTGGCGGGCGGCAACCTCAGCCTGATCGCGAGCGAGGTCGGCGTCGAGCCGCCGCCGGACGGACCGTCGGTCCTGTTCTTCGAGGAGGTGGGCGAGCCCGCGTACCGGGTCGACCGCTATCTGACCCAACTGCTCCGGGCCGGCTGGCTGGACCGCGTACGCGGGGTGGTGGTCGGCGACCTCGGGGCGGCTCCGTCGGTGGTCGCGGAACGGCTGGGCGAACTGGGGATCCCGGTGATTGTCGACGCCCCGGTCGGGCACGGTGACCGCAACCTCGCCCTCCCGGTCGGTGCCGACGTACGCCTGGATGCTTCGGGTCCGACCGGCAGCCTGACGCTGGCCTGAGCCGGGATAGCGTGGGCCCACACACGGACCAAGGAGACGCATGGGGAAGTTCGCCGTCGGTGCGGAGAACGGCCTGCCGATCGAGCTGCACTACACCGACCATGGCCAGGGCCAGCCCGTCGTGCTGATCCACGGCTGGCCGCTCAGCGGCCGGTCCTGGGAGTCGCAGGAGCCGGCCCTGATCGAGGCCGGCTACCGGGTGATCAACTACGACCGTCGCGGCTTCGGCCAGTCGTCGCAGCCGTGGGACGGCTACGACTTCGACACCTTGACCGCCGACCTGGCTGCCCTGGTCGACCATCTCGACCTGCGCGACGCGGTGCTGATCGGCTTCTCCATGGGCGGCGGCGAGGTGGTCCGCTACCTGAGCCGCTACGGCTCCGACCGGGTGAGCAAGGTCGTCCTCGCCTCCGCCGTGCCGCCCTACCTCTTCAAGTCCGACGACAACCCCGACGGTGGGATCGACGACGCCAGGATCGTGGAGCTGGTCAGCGGGGTGCAGCAGGACCGGATGGCCTTCTTCGACGAGTACCTCGACAGCTACTTCAGTGCCGGCACGACGATCAAGGTCAGTCCGCAGCAGAAGGCGTACACGCTCTCGCTGCTCGCGGTGGCCTCACCGAAGGCGACGATCGATTGCATACACGCCTTCAGCCGCACCGACTTCCGGGAGGATCTGACCAAGGTCACGGTGCCGACACTGGTGATCCACGGGGACAGCGACAGCATCGTGCCGATCGAGGTCAGTGGCCAGCGCGCGGCCGCCGCCATTCGCGGCTCTGTGCTGGTGACGCTCGAGGACGCTCCGCACGGGATCCTGGTCAGCCACCCGCAGGAGTGGAACGCCGCGGTGCTGCAGTTCCTCAGGGGCTGACCTCACCCGGGTACCAGAACCACCTTGCCGACGTTGCGGCGTTCCGCCAGTGACCGGTGGGCGTCGGCGGCGCGGGAGAACGGAAACACCTCGCTGACCACCGGCTCCACCCGACCCGCCGCCAGGTCGGCCAGCACCGGCCGGATCAGCCGGTCGAGGTTGCCCTCGGCGTTCCACCAGCTGAGCAGGTTCATGCTGGCCACACTGCGGTTGGTGTTCAGCATCCGGGCCGCGTTCCACCACGGCATGGTCGCCGTCGGCATCCGCACCAGGCTCCGTAGTAACCCGCGCAGGTTGCGACCGCCTTCGTCGAAGGCCTCCAACAGCCCGTACATGACCAGGCGTCCGCCCGGCCGGAGCAGTCGGTAGTCCTCACGAAAGGTGGTCGGGCCGAGCGCGTCGAGCACGAGGTCGAGGCACCGACGGCGACCGCCGAGGATGCGCCGGACCTCCACGGCGAAGTCGGTGGTGCGGTAGTCGATCGGATGCTGGACGCCGTGGCGGCGGATCGCCTCGTGCTTGCTCGCGGAGGCCGTGCCGAAGATCTCGGCGCCGGCATTGCGCGCCAGCTGGGTTGCGGCGATGCCCACTCCACCCGCGGCGGCGTGGATGAGCACCCGGTCGCCCTCGCGCAGACCGCCGAAGACGTGCAGGGCACCATAGGCCGTGGCGTAGTTGACCACGACCGCCGCCCCCTCCTCGAAGCTCAGCCGGTCTGGCAGCGGCAGCACGTTGTCCTCGGGTACCGCAACGACCTCAGCCTGGCCGCCGAACTTGGTGCCGGCCATCACGCGTTGGCCCACCCGCACTTCGGTCACGGCCGGCCCGACCGCCTCCACCACGCCGGACAGCTCGTAACCCAGCACACAGGGCGGCTTGGGCGCGGGCGGGTAGAGCCCGGTCCGGGCCATGATGTCGGCGAAGTTGACGCCGGCGGCGCGTACGGCGATGCGCACGTCGCGGTCGCCGAGCTCCGGCTCGGGCCGCTCCTGTGCCTCGAGCACCTCCGGCCCGCCGGTGCGCGTCTGCACCACCGCCTGCATGGGCCGACCTTACGGCGCGAGCTCCGGAGGCAGTGGGGCGGTGTGCACGACGACGAGTGAGGTGACCGCCCGGGTGAGGCAGACGTAGAGCCGGCGCAGCCCGGTCACCCGGTCGGGCTCGCCGGCCACGACGGCCGCCGGCTCGAGCAGCACCACATGGTCGAACTCGAGGCCCTTGGCCAGCGTGGCCGGCACCAGGTCCAGCCGGGTGTCGAAGGCCGGCGGGCTTCCACCGAGCACTTCGTACGCCAGGCCGGCTGTCGTCAGCCGGGCCCGAACCCGGTCCACCGCGGCATCGGGCACGATCAGCCCGATCGTCCCCTCGCGGGCCAGCATGCCGCGGGCGGCTTCGACCAGCGCGCCCTCGGCATCGGCCACCCGGCTCAGCACCAGGTCGCCGCGATGCCTGCGGACGGAGTGCGGCGGGGTCAGCGTGGGGGCGATGTGCGGCAGCAGCCGGGCCGCGAAGTCGATCACCGCGCCCGGCACCCGGAACCCGGCCACCAGCTCCTCGATCAGCGCCTCCGGGTGCCCGAGGTGGGACAGCGACTCCGACCAGGAGCGAGTGGCCCATGGGGTGGTGGCCTGGGCCAGGTCACCGAGCACGGTCACCGAGCCGGTGCTGGCCCGGCGGCCCACGGCGCGCAGCATCATCGGCGACAGGTCCTGTGCCTCGTCCAGGATCACGTGGCCGAGGCTGGGGGTGCGGTGCAGCAGGTCAGCCGCCTCGTCGATCAGGACCGTGTCGGCCAGGGACCAGCGGGCCGCCGCCGGCGAGCGCGGGGCCGGACGGAGCAGGATCGCCTGCTGTTCGGCGTCGGTCAGCACGCCGACGGCCGCTCCGGCCAGGAACTTCGGGTCGGTGAGCAGCCGCAGCACGACCTTCCGCGGGTCCAGGGCGGGCCACAGGGCGTCGGCGTACACGCGGACCGGCTTGCTCCGGGCCACGGCGTTCTGTACCCGGTCGTCGGGGGAGTCCCCGGCCGCCTCCATCCGCAGCAGCACCTGATGGGCCAGTCGTTGCGGCAGCATCGCCCGCCCGGCCTCGTAGCGGACCCCGCGGGCGCGGAGCTCGTCGAGGATCTCCTCGACCAGGTAGCCGCCGACCCGCCACTGGTGCGCTCCGCGCGGCACGACCAGTGCCCCGTCGGGCCGGCGCAGGTGCTGCCAGACCGCGTTCCGCAGCACCTCGGCCATCCGGGCGTCGCCCTTGATCAGCGCCGCCGGCACCGGGTCCACGCCGCGGATCGCCACCCCATGGGTGCCGGTCACCAGAGAGGCCACCGTGGCCTGGGTGGCATCGATCTCGCCGAGGGCCGGCAGTACGTCTGCGATGTAGGACAGGAAACTGTCGTTGGGACCGACGACCAGCACCCCGGACCGGGCCAGCTGGTCGCGGAAGGCGTAGAGCAGGTAGGCCGCCCGGTGCAGCCCGACCGCGGTCTTGCCGGTGCCCGGCGCGCCCTGCACGCACAGCGACTGCGTCAGACCGGCCCGGACGATCAGGTCCTGCTCCGGCTGGATCGTGGCCACGATGTCGCGCATCGGCCCGGTCCGCGGCCGCTCGATCTCCGACTCGAGGATCTCCGAGGCGATCAGAGGCTGATCGGCGGTCAGGTCCTCGTCCTCGTACGCGGTCAGCCGGCCGTGGGCGAAGCCGAACCGGCGGCGCCGGCGTACGCCCATGGGGTCGCCCGGCCGGGCCCGGTAGAACGGCAGCGACATGCCGGCCCGCCAGTCGATCACCAGCGGCTCCCCGCCGGCCTCGCCGGTGACGTGGCGACGACCGATGTAGAGGATCTCGTCCTGCTCGGCGCCCAGCTGGTCGTCGTAGTCCAGCCGGCCGAAGAAGAGTGGCACCGCCGGGTCGTCACGCAGCGCCTGCATCCGGCGGTAGAGCGCCTGCTTGAGGTGCTCGGTCGACACGTGGTCGCCGCCGATCGCGGTCAGCCCCGCGGTGTGCTCACGCATCCGCCGCAGCGCATCCCGCGACTCGACCAGGTGATCCCGCTCCGCGGCGAGGACGGCGTCGGGCTCGGGCATGCGGAAACCTCCGCCGGATCGGTGGGTGGGGAGCGAGCCGAGACCCTACCTGCCCGCCCGCCCGTCGTCCACGGATTATCGGGCCGCGCCGGTGGCAGTCAGCTCCGAGTGACGATCTCCGGCTCGGTCTCGAGCACCGCGGTGGCGGCGCGACGGACGATCTCCTCGTCGACCCCCGCCTGGCGGAGGGCCGCGCCCAGGTGGCCGACCACCCGGGAGAAGTCGTCGGCGGTGATCCTCATCCCGGTGTGGGCGTCGGGCAACGGGCGGCCGGTGTAGGCGTCGGGCCCACCCAGGACCTTCGTCACCAGCAGCGCCTGGTGCCGTTTGAGCCGCGGGAGGTCCACGCCGGCGAAGAACGGAGCCAGCTGCCGGTCCGACAGGACCCGGGTGTAGAGGTCCTCGACGACCGCGCGGACGGCCGGTCCGCCGCCGATCGCCTGGTAGTCGCTGAGGGTGGTCTGCTCGGTCATGTTCTCGCCTCTGTCCCCGAGAACGTGGAGTGTCGCCGGCGGCAACGCCTTCAACAGAGGTACGGCGGAATGTCGACGAGCGGATTTATCCGGATCGGGAGATAAATGTCACAAGCGTTGGTCCCTTCGATCGTCGAACTCCGGGTTACCCTCGGCGGCCGAGCCCGGGTCCTAAGGTGGAGGCCGTGTCCTCCGCCGAGACCGAGCGCAGCTACGTCCCCGTCGAGAACCCCGCGGACCGACCCCGGGCCAATCGGGAGACGGTGCGGGTGATCATGATCGACCACGACCGCACGCTGCTGTTCGAGGACAGCGACCCCGGAGTGCCCGACGCCCGGTGGTGGATGACCCCCGGCGGCCAGATCGAGCCGGACGAGACCATGGTTCAGGCGGCGATCCGTGAGGTGGCCGAGGAGACCGGCTACCAGCTGACCGAGGACGAGCTACGCGGGCCGATCGCCTTCCGGCACGTGGTGCACGGGTACTCCGACCAGGTGATCGAGCAGGACGAGGCGTTCTTCCTGGCCATGGTGCGCCCGTTCGCGGTCGACATCTCCGCGCACACCGCGGACGAGAAGCTGACGATCCTGCAGCACCGGTGGTGGTCCCACGACGACCTACGGCACACCGACGAGTGGATCTGGCCGTCCGAGCTGGTCGAGCTGTGGTCGCTGGTCGGGGAGCCGGACCGCTGGCCGGTCGATCTGGGCACCCAGGAGGAGTCGACCGTCCTGGACAGCCACTAGGTCAGCGGGTCAGGTCCAGGTACTGCGGCTCGGGCTCGTCGAGCTCGAGCGCCGCGGCGGGCATCGTCGGCCACGGATGCCGCGGCTCGCGTACGCCGGCACCGCCGTCGAAGTCGTCGCCGCGGTCCTCATCGGGCCAGTCAGTCTCCGAGCCCGGGGCAAAGGGTTCGTACGGCCCTGAGCCGCGGTCGGGCCCAAGTGGGTGGCGCTGAGCCTCCCGGCGCCTCAGTTCCTTGCGCACGGCCTTGCGTACGCGCTTCTTCAGCTTGTTCTTGGCCACGCGGCCTCCCGGACGAGTTGCCGAAGAGAGTACGCCGGCTGCGGCCGGAGCCGAAGTCATTCGGCGGCGAGTGCGTCCTCGGCGTCCATGATCCGGTAGCCGTAGCCCTGCTCGGCCAGGAAGCGCTGCCGGTGGGCGGCGAAGTCGGCGTCGACGGTGTCCCGGGCGACCACGGCGTAGAAGCGCGCGGTCACGCCGGAGGACTTCGGCCGCAGCAGCCGACCCAGCCGCTGGGCCTCCTCCTGGCGGGAGCCGAAGGCGCCGGACACCTGGATCGCCACCTGGGCCGAGGGCAGGTCGATGGAGAAGTTGGCGACCTTGCTGACCACCAGCAGCTCAAGGTCGCCGCTCCGGAACGCCTCGTAGAGCCGCTCCCGCTGCCGCACCGTGGTGTTCCCGGTGATCAGCGGGGCGTCCAGCCGGGCCGCCAGGTCCTCCAGCTGGTCGACGTACTGGCCGATCACCAGCGTCGGGCTGCCCCGGTGCTTGTCCACCAGCTCCACCACCACGTCGGTCTTGGAGTCCGCCGTCGCGGCCAGCCGGTAGCGCACGTCCGGCTCGGCCACCGCGTACGCCATCCGCTCGGCCTCGGTGAGGGTGACGCGGACCTCGATGCAGTCGGCGGGGGCGATCCAGCCCTGTGCCTCGATGTCCTTCCAGGGTGCGTCGTAGCGCTTCGGCCCGATCAGGGAGAACACGTCGCCCTCGCGGCCGTCCTCGCGGACCAGGGTGGCGGTCAGCCCGAGCCGCCGCCGGGCCTGCAGGTCGGCGGTCATCCGGAACACCGGGGCCGGCAGCAGGTGCACCTCGTCGTAGATGATCAGGCCCCAGTCCCGCGCGTCGAACAGCTCCAGGTGCGGGTGCACCCCACCGCGCTTGGTGGTGATGACCTGGTAGGTCGCGATGGTGACCGGCCGGATCTGCTTCCGCGAGCCGGAGTACTCCCCGATCTCGTCGGCGGTCAGTGAGGTGCGCCGGATCAGCTCGTCGCGCCACTGCCGGGCGGAGACGGTGTTGGTGACCAGGATCAGCGTGGTGGCCCGGGCCCGGGCCATCGCCGCCGCACCGACGATCGTCTTGCCCGCCCCGCAGGGCAGCACCACCACGCCCGAGCCGCCGTGCCAGAAGGACTCCGCGGCCTGGTCCTGGTAGGACCGCAGCTCCCACTCGGTCTGGTCCAGGTCGATGGCGTGGGCCTCGCCGTCGACGTATCCGGCCAGGTCCTCCGCGGGCCAGCCCAGCTTGAGCAGCACCTGCTTGAGGTGCCCGCGTTCCGACGGGTGCACGACGACGGTGTCGGAGTCGACCCGGGCGCCGACCAGCCCCTTGACCTTGGCGCTGCGCAGCACCTCGGTCAGCACCGGGCGGTCGGTGCTGACCAGAACCAGCCCGTGCGTGGGGTGCTTCTCGATCCGCAGCCGGCCGTAGCGGTCCATCGTCTCGGCGACGTCGACCAGCAGCCCGTTCGGCACCGGGTAGCGGCTGTAGGTGAGCAGGGTGTCGACGACCTGCTCGGCGTCGTGACCGGCGGCCCGGGCGTTCCACAGCCCCAGCGGGGTGAGCCGGTAGGTGTGGATGTGCTCCGGCGCCCGCTCCAGCTCCGCGAACGGCGCGATGGCGATCCGGCACGCGTCGGCGGCCGGATGGTCGATCTCCAGCAGCAGGGTGCGGTCGGACTGGACGACCAGCGGACCCGGCGCGGCGGCAGGTCCGGAGTTCACTGGCCGGTGGCCGTCGGCTTGGGGTTCGGCGCCTTCTTGGTGGTGGGTGCGGTGCTGCTGGTCGCCGAGGGCGACGGCTGGCGCTTGGGCGCGAGGCCGGCCGACTCGCTGGGCTCCGGCGTGGGGGTCGGAGTCGGGGTCGGCGTCGACGTCGGCCGCGGGGTCTGGGCCGGCTCCGGCGACGGCCGGGTGACCAGCAGCGTCGACCAGGTGTCGCTCTGGTTGCCGGCGGCGTCGATGGCCTTGATCTGCACCACGTGCTGACCCTCGTCGTCGTTGAACCAGCGCAGCGTGGCCCGGGTCTGTGCGGTGGTCGCCACCTCGTAGCCGTTGAGCCAGATCCGGTACCCGATCACCCGGCGGTTGTCGGTGGCCGCGGGCCAGGTCAGGGTCAGCTCGTCGGCGGTGACCTTGTCCGGCGAGATGGTCGGCACGGCGGCCGGAGGTTCGGAGTCGGGGGCGTCGTCAGGGTCGAACGCCGTCCGCGCCCGCTCCGTCGGCTGCTCGGTCGGCCGCGGGGCTTCCTCGGTCGGCTCCGGTTCCTCGGCGGGGGGCACGTCGGCCGGCTCGGCGGCCCTCGTCACCACGACGTCGGTCGGCTCGGCAAGGCCGGTGGCGCCGGCCTGGGGCACCTTGACGGTGGCGCGACCGGGCTGGGGAGTCGGCTCGTCCGCGAGCCGGGGCATGGTCACCGGGCTGGGCGATCCGGCCACGCTGGGCACCAGGTAGAGGGACACCACCCCGAGAGTGCACACGCCGAAGACGATCATCCGTCTGATCGTCGTGGCGTTCACTCACCGGAGTCTACGGGACCTGACCGACACTTCCTCTGCCTCACGTAGTAGCTCGTTAAGGCACCGTTAGGTGGCGTGCGCACGCGGCCGGATCGGGTCACGGATCAGTCACTGCGGACACCGCCGAGATGCGGGCCAGCGGGATGGTCACGACCTGGGCGCTGGCCCGGTCCACCGCCCGCACCGCGCCCGCGGCCAGGTCGAGCGGCGCCAGCTCCCGTTCCACCGCGCGACCGTCGGCGGTGACGTAGCCGACCCGGACCGCCTCGGCCCGCCGGGTCGCCGACCGCAGCCGGTCGAGGGTCAGCTCGGTGGCCGGGGCGCCCGAGCGGTCGGGCGTCCGGGTACGCCGGTCCGCCTCGACCAGGGCGGCCACCAGGGCATCGGCAGTGGCCGGGTCGATCTCCGTCGCGGCGCCGCGGACCGGCGGCGGCAACCGCAACCGCGCAGGCGGACGGAGGGCCCGGCCGGCCGCGTCCTCGACCACTGGAGCGTGGCCGGCCTCCTGCAACAGCGTGACCAGCTCCGGCTCCTCGACCGCCGCCACCAGCACGGTGGGGGCGACCTGGCGCAGACCGAGCTCGCGCGCCCGGGGATGTTTGAGCAGCGCGGCCGCCTGCGCCGCGTCCTCGACCTGCAGCACCGCGGCGGCCGGACCAACCCGGATGCTGCCGTGCTGGCGGCCGGCGTCGTCGACCAGGTAGGCCAGCGGCTGCGGCACACCGGTGGCGGAGTGCCGGGTAAGCCAGTCGTGCACCTCCGCCGCCGACCAGCCGCGGTCGAACGCGCGGCGCAGCGAGGCCGGGCTGAACCGGAAGACCCCGCCGGCTCCCCGGGACTCCTGGTCGGCCAGCAGCCGGAGCTCGGCGGCGACGCGGTGGTCGAGCGGACCGGGAGCGACCGCGGTGAGGTCGGCCTGGATGATGACCGTGCCCACCGGGGCCGGGAACAGCTCGAGCAGCTCCGGCGGCCACGGCCTCTCCGGCCCGGCGGCGACCAGGTCGGCGAAGGACGACACGGCATCCAGGGCCACCAGGCCGAGCCAGGCGGTCTCCGGCCAGGTCCACCCGGTCACCGCCGCCGCGTCGATCGGGCTGGTGGCCAGCTTCGGCCGGTGCCAGGCCAGCGTGCCGGCCACGGCGTCCCGGTCGAGGACGGTTCCCGGCTCCGTCACCGACAGCGTCGCCAGCAGCGCGCCGCGCAGGTCCGCCGCGGCCGCGAAGTCGGCCTCCGGGCCCAGGGCGTGCGCTCCCACCGCGGCGGATCGGGCGAAGAACCGCGGCGAGGTCCGCCAGGCCTCGGCTAGCGTCCGCCACCGGTACGGCGCCGGCTCGGCCAGCCAGGCGTCGTAGGCACTGGTGGCGGCCAGGCCGGCCGGACCCAGCGCGACGAGGCGGGCGGCGTACGCGCACTCCAGGACGAAGGTCGTGTGCGCCGCGTCGGTATCCAGCCGGCGGGCCAGCGCGGTGACGTCCCGGGTGGCCAGCCCACCGGTCCGGAGCGGCCGGACCACGGTGCTGTCCAGACTCTCGACCAGGAGCTCGAGGTCGTCCAACAGGCCGAAGGCGGCGCCGGCGGCCGCCCGGTCGACCAGAGAGGCGTTGCGGGTCCGTCCGGTCAGCGGCGGCGGCGTCGTGGCGACCGGCTCGGGACGTAGCCGGCCACCCCGCAGCCGCCAGGCCACCTCCCGCGGCAGGATCACGGTGTCGGCGTCCAGCGGCCGCAGCAGCTCGGCCGCCAGTAGCGCGTCGACGGGGGAGGATCCGCCGGCGGTGACCGTTCGGTCGGCGTTGCGGACCTTGCCCGTCGGTGACCAGAGCAGCCGGTCCAGCACCTTCCGGGCGGCGGGTCCGCAGTGCTCGAGGGCCGCATCGATCTGGGCCTCGGCGAGCGGACGCGGCGACGGCGGGGCCAGTCCGCCGGGGAACGGCTGGAACGCCTCGCGGGCCGGCCGGACCAGGTGCAGCTGGTCCGCAGCGCCCCAGACCAGGGCGAGCGCCCGGAGGTCGTCCACCGCCGAAGCCACCACCGGCATCGGCTGGTCGAGCAGTGCGGCGAGCGTCTCCACCGGGGCGGGGTCGGGCAGGGCGGCCAGGCCCTCCGCGACCGTGGCCCGCCAGGCGTCCAGCCGGCCCAGGGCGCGCGTCACCGAGGGCGTGGTCGTGGCCCGGCTGGCCAGCTCGGTCAGGTCGCGTGGCGGCGGGTCGGCCAGGTCGTCCCGCTCCCGCAGCAGCCGGCTGAGGCCGGCCGCGGGGAGGATGCGCAGGGCCTCGGTGAGCGTCCGCGGCTGGGCCGCCATGCTCAGCCCCAGGTCGAGCGGTAGGTGGGCTCCGGCCGCTCGCCTGCGCGCAGCGCCCGGTAGACCAGGATCAACGTGGTGAGCAGCAGGGCCCAGCAGGCCACCAGCGACCAGGCGCCGACGATCGCCCACCACTGGCCGAAGCCGAATTCGTTGGTCAGGGTCGCGATGACGGCGATCAGACCGAGGAAGACCGAGCCGACCGCGAAGGCGCCGCGGACCTGGGGCCGGGCGACCTTGACCCGGCCGGACAGGCCGAACGCGATGGCGTAGAAGATCGGGGCGAGGACATAGATCAGTCCGCCGACGGCCAGGACGATGCACAGGCCCGGCATGGCGGCGTCCCACACGGTCTTGGCGCTGACCCGGCCCGGGGGAGCCGGCTGCTCGCCGTAGGGACCCGGACCGAACCAGGCCGGGGTGCCCGGAGCGGGGAACCGGCTGTCGGGTGGGGGGACCGTGGTCGGGACCAGGGGTCCACTGCCGTCGGGGTGGAGGTGCCGGGACCACGGGTCCGATGTGATCGGCAGGGCCGGATCAGCGACCGGGCCGGTCCCCGGGCCCGGTAGGGAGGCGACCGGCGGCGTGGTCGGTGGACCCCAGTGCAGAGCACCCCAGGCGGAGTCGGACGTCATGGCCGCGCTGGCGACGGCGAACGGGACCTCCGGGTCCCGGGTCTCCGCCGGCGTGGGAACCAGCCTTTCCAGCGGAGCCACCGGGACGGGCGGCTGGTTGAAGAGGGGGCGCTCCTTGGGCGCCTGCGCGGCCATCTGGATCGCCGGCGGGGCGACCGGCAGCGGCGGAGCGCCGGCGTCGGCGAAGTCGGCCGGGCGCTCGATCGGCGCGTACTCCGGACCGTCCTCCCAGGTCGCCATGTCGTTCATCGTAGACGCGTGATCCGGTCGCTCCCGGGCGTCGGCGGGCTCGGCCGGGCAGCGGACTATTGCTTGGGTGCCCGGGTGGCAGGGGCTACGCTTAGCGGGCGAGTTTCGGGTGTAAACGACCCGGGCGAGAGTCTGTTGGGGGGCGTCGGCTGTCGGCGCGGAGCGAGTGAGGTACGACGTGCCGGTTGGCAAGGTGAGGTTCTACGACGCCGAGAAGGGTTTCGGCTTCCTGACCAAGGACGAGGGCGGTGACGTGTACGTCCGCTCGAACGCCCTGCCCCCCGGCGTGACCACCCTGAAGCCCGGCCAGAAGGTCGAGTTCGGGGTCGTCGAGGGTCGCCGCGGTGAGCAGGCGCTGTCGCTGCACCTGCTCGAGGCCCCGCCGTCACTGTCCAAGGCCGCGCGGAAGGCGCCCGACCAGATGGCGGTCATCGTCGAGGATCTGATCAAGATGCTGGACGGGGTGGGCAACAGCTACCGCCGCGGCCGCTACCCCGACTCCCGGACGGGCAGCAAGATCGCCTCGGTGCTGCGCGCCGTCGCCGACGAGCTCGAGCTCTGAGTACGGCGAACGGCCGCCCGCACGGATGGGTGGCCGGCGAGCGTGAGGCTCTGGCCGACACGTTCCGCAGCACCGATCCCGACGGTCCGACGCTGGACCAGGGCTGGACGGTGCGGCACCTGCTGGCCCACCTGGTGCAACGCGAACAGGACCCGGTCGGCGCCACCAAGGACCTCGTGCAGCGTCGCCCGCCCGGGACGGAACGCGAGCTCGGCCGGCTGGTCGACGACGCCCGGACTCCGGCGGGCTACGTGGCCCTGGCCGATCGCTTCCTGGCCGGACCGCCGCGCTGGTCGCCGTTCCGCTGGGCCGCCGAACGGATGAACCTGCTGGAGTACGTCGTGCACCACGAGGACGTCCGACGGGGCGGTCCGGGCGACGTCGCGCCCCCGGGCCCTGCCCGATGGCGCTCTGGAGCCAGCTGCCGTTCGTCGCGCGACTCCGGTTCCGCGGCGCGCCGATCGGGGTGACGCTGGAGTGGCCCGGCCACCAGGTCCGGGTGGTCAAGCGGGCCGAGCCCGGCGTCGTGCTGCGGGGCCAGCCGGTGGAGCTGGCGCTGTATCTGACCGGCCGGCGCGAGGCGGCCGAGGTCGGGGTGTTCGGCCATCCGGCGGCGGTCGGCCGGTTCGGGGATTGGGTCGCCGGCCGCTGACCCCGGTGACCCCGCTCAGCCGGTGGCGGTCGCCGCGGCGGACCGAGCCGCCCGCCGGTCGGCGACGATCGTCCAGACCAGCAGGCCGCAGAGCAGTCCGGCCACCAGACCGAAGCCGAGCGGCGGGACCAGCGGTAGGACGATGCCGAGCGTCCCGCCCAGCACCCAGCAGACCTGGAACGCGGTCTCCGAGCGGGCGAACACCGACGTACGCACCACTTCGGGCACGTCGCGTTGGACCACGGCGTCGTAGGACAGCTTGGCCAGCTGGGCGCACAGCCCGGCGACGAAGGCCAACGCGATCACGGTCCCGATCGAGTAGAAGGCGGCGGTCAGCACGGCCGTCGCTGCGTCCACGGCGAGGACGACCAGCCCGATCCGCTCCGGCGGTTGGTTCTTGAGCAGGTTGCCGGCGATGGTGCCAAGACTGTTGCCGACGCCTGCCACTGCCACCACCACGCCGAGGAGCAGCGTGCTGTTCAGGTTGCTGATCGGGTGCTCGCGCAGCAGGAAGGCCAGGAACAGGGTGAGGAAGCCGGTCATCAGCCGGGCGCCCATCACGCACTTCAGCCCGTGGCGCACGCTCGGCATGAGGCTGCGGAACCGGCGTTGCGACCGGCCGCGGCCCGGCTCGGCGGTCGGTCCGGGCAGCAGCAGCACGCCGCCGAAGTCCTGCTCGCCGGCCGTCGAGTCGACCTTGGGTGACAACAGGATGGCCAGCACCGTGGCGGCGATGAAGACGGCGAAGCCGAACCGCAATGACCACGCGGGGCCTAGCTGGGCGATGCCGGCCGCGATCCCGCCGCCCACCGCGGCACCGACCACCTTGGCCATCGAGATCCGGGAGTTGGCGTTGACCAGGGTGAAGTTCTCCGGCAGCAGCCGCGGTACCGCCGACGCCTGGGTGACCAGGAACGCCTTTGAGGCGACGAGGCAGCCCAGCGCGGCCGGGAACAGCCAGAACGAGCTGTCCAGCACATCGGCCAGCACCCAGCACAGGAACGCCCGGACGGCCAGGGTGGTTCCGATCGCCCAGCGCCGGCCGTGCCGGAAGCGGTCGAGGAACGGCCCGATCAGCGGCGCGACGATGGCGAACGGGGCCATGGTCAGCAGCAGGAACTGGGCGACCTGGGGCCGGGCCTGGTCGGTGGGCAGGGTGAAGAACAGGGTGCCGGCCAGCGAGACGGCGATGGCCGCGTCCCCGGCCGCGGCCAGGAACTGCACGTGGGTGAGGCGGGCCAGCCCGCTCTCACCTGCTCCGCCGGAGATTGTGTAGCGGTGCACGGCCCCGGCCCCGCGCCGGACCTGGCTGCCGACGAACCTGCCGCCGGTGGCCACCGCACGGGTCGAGCGCTGCCGCAGGTCCTCCTTCACGCTTCCCATTGCACACCATCGCCGGCCGGCCTCCACCGCGTACGCCGGTGCCCCGACCCCTCCTGTTATCGACCTCGAGCCCCTTACGCAGACTTCCCGCCCCTCGGCCGAGGGCGGGAAGGGTGCGTAGAGAGCTGGAAGTGGGCTTGCGCGGTGGGTCAGGATCCATCCGGCAGAATTGGCCGCATGGCGGCGACTACCCGAACGACGAAGCCGGACGCGGCGTGCCTGGCCGCGGTCGACCAGGCCCGCGAGGCGGCGGTCGAGGCGGCCGGGGTGATGGGGGTCGGCGAGCACTTGGGCGCGGTGGCGGAGGGCGACCGGGTGGTCAGCCACTTCTTCGCCTGTCCGCACCCCGGCTACAAGGGCTGGCGCTGGTCGGTCACGGTGGCCCGGGCCTCCCGGGCTCGGGTGGTCACCGTGGACGAGGTGGTGCTGCTGCCCGGCGAGGGGGCTCTGGCCGCGCCGGAGTGGATCCCCTACGCCGACCGCATCCAGCCGGGTGATGTGACGCCCGGGCTGCTGATGCCCACCGCCCCGGAGGACCCACGCCTGGAGCCGGGCTATACCGGCGGCGAGACCGCCGACGATCCCGACCCCGCCGAGCAGAGCATCGCCCGGGCGGTGGTCGCTGAGCTGGGTCTCGGCCGGGAGCGGGTGCTGTCCCAGGACGGCCGGGACCAAGCGGCGGAACGCTGGCTGGCCGGCCCGGGCGGGCCGGACAACCCGATAACCAAGCTTGCGCCGGACGTGTGCGAGACGTGCGGGTTCTTCGTCCGGCTGCAGGGTCAGCTGGGGGTCCTCTTCGGCGTCTGCAGCAACGTGTACTCGCCGTCGGAGGCGTCGGTGGTGAGCGTGGACCACGGCTGCGGGGCGCACTCGAACGTGCCCAGCGAGGAGCGCGGCGAGGAGCTGCCCGCTCCGGTGTGGGAGACCATCGAGTGGGACGCCCCGATCTCGCTGTTCGACTGATCCGGCCGTGGCGGACCGCCAGCCGGCGCACCTGACCGAGATCCAGGAGGTCCGGCAGGTCGTCGCCGCGTACGTGGCCGCCGGGGCCGACGAGTCGGTGCAGCGGGTGGTCACCGCCGTCCACCGGCTGTCCCGCCGGCTGAACCGGTGGTACGACCGGCAGCTCGCCGCCCTGGGCATCAGCGCGGGGGAGTGGACGGTGCTGGAGCAGCTGGCCCGCAGTCCGGACGAGGCCCCGCTGACCCCCGGCGAGCTGGCCTCGGCGGCCAACGTCGCCCCATCGTCGATGACCCATCGGCTGGACCGGATGGTCGAGCGCGGCCTGGTCGAGCGCTACGCCGACCCGGACAACCGGGTACGGGTCCGGGTCCGGCTGACCGATGCCGGCTACGGCCTCTACGCGCAGGCGATCCGCGAGGCCGACCTGGTCGAAGCCGACCTGCTGGCCGGGCTGACCGAGCGGCAGGTGCAGACCCTGGCCGACCTGCTCGAGAAGGTGCTCGCCGGTCTGGACGACGCCGATCTCTAGGCGGGGTCCACGGTGGGCTCGGACGCCGGATCCGGCGCGTACGGGGACCGCGCGATGGTTGCCCCGCAGAGGGCGGTCACGGCCAGCACCAGCACGGCGCCGACGGTGGCCACCGTGGCCAGGCTGGTGGTGAACGCCTCCCCGGCCGCGGCCAGCAGCCGCTCACCGGCCGCGCCGCCTAGCCCCTCGGCCGCCTCGGCGGCGCCGGTGATCCCCGACTGGGCCGCCGCCCGGCTGGCCTCGGGCACGGCGTCACCGACCCGGGCCAGCTGGTACCGGTAGACCACCGAGCCGATGCTGCCCAGGATCGCGATGCCCAGGGCGATGCCCAGCTCGTTGCTGGTCTCCGAAACCGATGCGGCCGACCCGGCCTTGGCCGGTGGCGCCGACCCGACGATCAGGTCGGTGCCCAGCGCCACCGCTCCGCCGATCCCGCTACAGG
>DATHBQ010000341.1:0-5468 GCA_035296105.1 Propionibacteriaceae bacterium
GTTACCCGCCGAAACCCGCTCTGATCGGGAGCGACGGGCGCGACACGCGTATCCACCTCGGCCCCTTGGGCCGGGCCCGAATTCGCTACGCGCGTCGGCACAGAACGGCCGTTCCGTCGGCGTGTCGCAGAAACGCGCGTAGCAGATCCAGGCGACATCTCGTGCTACTTGAGGAAGTCGGGAACGTCCAGGTCGTCGTCCAGCGGCCGCGACGGCACCGGCACCGGCATCGGTCGGACCGGCGCCACAGGGGCCACCGGGGCCACCGGCGGCGTCGGATGGCTGTGCCCGTGGCCGTTGCCGTTGAGCGCCGGCTCGGGCACGGGGGCCGGAGGCGGCGTCTCGACCGCCGGGGTCGGCGGCCGGGAACCGCTGCGCAGATCGGCGGACCGGCTGATGCCCGGCTGCCGTCGCGGCGGCTGGCCGCCCTCGAAGCCGGCCGCGATGACCGTGACCCGCACCTCGTCACCGAGGGCGTCGTCGATCACCGTGCCGAAGATGATGTTGGCGTCGTCGTGGGCGGCTCCCTGGATCAGGTTGGCCGCGGCCGAGACCTCGAAGAGGCCGAGATCGGACCCACCCGCGATGGACAGCAGTACACCGTGGGCGCCGTCGATACTGGCCTCCAGCAGCGGTGAGGACACGGCCATCTCGGCTGCGGCCCGGGCCCGGTCCTCGCCCCGGGCCGATCCGATGCCCATCAGGGCGGACCCGGCGTTGGACATGACCGCCTTGACGTCGGCGAAGTCGAGGTTGATCAGGCCCGGCGTGGTGATCAGGTCGGTGATGCCCGACACGCCCTGCATCAGCACCTGGTCGGCCTGCTTGAAGGCGTCCAGGATCGCGATCTGGTGGTCGATCATCTGCAGCAGCTTGTCGTTGGGGATCACGATCAGCGTGTCGACCTCCTCACGCAGGTTCGCGATCCCCTGCTCGGCCTGGGACGCCCGCCGCTTCCCCTCGAAGGAAAACGGGCGGGTCACCACACCGATGGTCAGGGCGCCCAGGGCGCGCGCGATCCGCGCCACGACGGGAGCACCCCCGGTGCCGGTGCCGCCACCCTCACCGGCGGTGACGAACACCATGTCGGCGCCCTTCAGGGCGTCCTCGATGTCCTGCGCGTGGTCCTCGGCGGCCTGCCGGCCCTTATCCGGGTCGGCTCCGGCACCCAGGCCGCGGGTCAGGTCCCGGCCGATGTCGAGCTTGACGTCGGCGTCGCTCATCAGCAGCGCTTGGGCATCGGTGTTCACCGCGATGAACTCGACACCGCGCAGGCCGGCCTCGATCATCCGGTTGACGGCGTTCACGCCGCCGCCACCGACCCCGACGACCTTGATGATGGCGAGGTAGTTCTGTGATGCGGAGACCATCAGGTGCGCCTCTTCCTCCCGCAGTGATGAAACAGTGCTACCGCCGCCGAACCCTCGACCCTCGCTTCACCCTTGATGAGATCGGTTCGAGATCTTGCGACTTGGTTCGAGGCTACGAGAGGGTCACGGCTCGACCGCCGAGGCGGCGGGCGACACGCCCGAACCCCCTACAGGTCAAGTTGAACTTGAAGGGTTGAGGGTGAGAGTCGGCCCTACCGGAAAGCGGTGCCGGTCGGGCCATCACCTCACCGCGGGGTTGTTCGGGCTCGACACGTCGATCGTCGCCCGGGGCTTGTCCTGCTCGAGCAGCGCGGTGACGATCTGCGCCTTGAGCGGCGAGTCGGCGGCACTCCCCCAGTTGACGGTGAGCCCGGAGCGCAGTCGCAGGCTGATCCGCTCCCGGCCGGCGGCGCTGAGCAGCCGGACCTCACGAACGAGCTCGGTCGGGAGCGCCGCCGCTACCGTGCCGACGTCGACCAACAGGGCCCGGTCGGCCGGATCGGCCTCGACCTGTACCGACCCGCGGGGCGCCGAGGCGACCCGATCGAAGGCCACGCCGCTGCCGTCGACCATCAGGAAGTCACCGCCCTGGCGGACCGCGAAGACCGCCTGCCGCTCGGTCACCGTGACCAGCAGCGTGCCGGGCCACTGCCGGGTGACCGACGCCGCCTCGACGGCCGGTATCCGGGTCGCCCGCTGGGCAATGCCCTGGACGTCCTGACGGGCCAGCGGCGTACCCATCGGCACCGCCGCGGCCGCGACCACCTCGTCGGCCTTCACCGAGCGTTGACCCGCCACGGCGACCTCGCGCACGACCAGCAACGGGGAGAAGTAGGCGACATAGGTGCCGATGCCGAGCAGCAGCACCGCGACCAACAGGACCACCGTCGACCGGTGGGGGCGGCGGGAACGGCTCACCGAACGCCCGTCCCGCGGTGCTCAAGCTGCCCGACGATCAGCGGCGCGACCTTCGTCACGTCCCCACAGCCGACCGTGATCACCAGGTCGCCCGGCCGGGCGATCGTCGCCACCGTCGGCGCCGCCTCGTCCCACACCGGCTGATAGGTCACCTCGGCCGTGCCCGGCCGAACCGCCCGGGCCACCATCTCACCGTCGATCCCCGGCAGCGGATCCTCCCGGTCCCCGCAGACGTCCATCACGATGGCCTGGTCCGCCTGCTCCAGGGCCTCGGCCAGCTGGGGCCAGAAGTCACGCGTCCGGGTGTAGAGGTGGGGCTGGAAGCACACCACCACCCGTCCGTCGCCGGCAGCGGTGCGCGCGGCGATCAGGGTGTTGCGCACCTCGGTTGGGTGGTGGGCGTAGTCGTCGTAGACCCGGACACCGTCCACCGTGCCGATGTGCTGGAACCGCCGGTAGGTCCCGCCGTACGCCGACAGCTCCCGCCGCACCTCCGTCTCATCGGCGCCCAACCAGGTGGTCACCGCATACGCCGATGCTGCGTTGAGCACGTTGTAGTGGCCGGGGACCGCCAGGGTGACCGCGCCGCCCTGGCCATCGCGGTGCAGGGCGAACGTCGAGCCCGACCCGGCCAGCTCGACCCCGGAGATCCGCACGTCAGCGGTCTCTGCCACGCCGAAGGTCACGATCTCCGGTCCGTCGGTTCTCGACCGCAGCCGGTCGGGCGCGCTCCCGTGTGTTGTTGCGCGCGCCGCGGGGGGTCCGAGAGGGGTCGTCCCCCCTCGCAGTCGATCCGTGAGGGCGATCGCTCCGGGGTCGTCGGCGCTGATCACCACCAGGCGCACCTTCTCGCCGGTGGCGAAGGCGAGAAAGCCGTCTGCGTAGTTCTCCGCCGTCCCCCAGTTGCTCAGGTGGTCCGGGTCGACATTGGTCACCACGGCCACCTCGGCCGGGTACTGGAGGAAGGATCCGTCGCTCTCGTCGGCCTCGACCACCATGGCCTCCCCGGAGCCGAGGTGGCCACCGGTGCCAGAGCCGGTCAGGGCACCCCCGATCACGAAGGACGGGTCCTGACCGCAGCCGGTCAGCACGTGGGCGATCATCGCGGTGGTCGTGGTCTTGCCGTGGGTGCCGGCCACGGCGATCCCGCGTCGACCGAGCATCAGCGAACCCAGAGCGGCGCTGCGGTGCAGCACCCGCAGTCCGCGGCGCCGGGCCTCGGCGAGCTCCGGGTTGTCCTCCCGGATCGCCGACGAGGCCACCACCGTCTCGGCGTCGCCCAGCTGCTCGGCCCGGTGCCCGACGTAGACCCGGGCTCCCGCAGCCTCCAGGGTGCGCAGGTACTTCGAGTCCTGCCGGTCGCTTCCGCTGACCCGCACCCCACTGGCCAGCATCATCGACGCGATCCCGTTCATCCCCGAGCCGCCAATGGCGATGAAGTGCACCGGCCCCAGCTCGGCCAGCCCGGGCAGCTCCACCGGTGTGAGAAGCCCCATCAGCCGATCACCTCCAGAGTCCGCTTCGCCAGCACGGCTGCGGCGTCGGTCCGGGCAACGCCGGCCAGGGCGGCGCTCATTCCCCGCCGCCGCTCGGCGTCGGCGAGCAGCGCCGGGATCTCGCTGGCCACCCAGCTCGCCGTGCAGCCGTCGTCCGCGAGCAGCAGTCCGCCACCCGCCTCCACCACCAGGGCCGCGTTGCGGGCCTGCTCACCGTTGCCGTGCGGGTAGGGCACGAAGACCGCCGGCAGGCCGACCGCCGCCGTCTCCATCACCGTGCCGGCACCACACCGGCCGAGCATCAGGTCGGCCACCGCGTACGCCTGCTCCATCTGCTCAACGTAGGGGACCGGGGCGTAGACGGCGCCGGTGCCGGGATCGACGACCCGGACGTCGTCGGGTGTCATGTTCTTGGCTCCGAGCACGTGCAGCACCGAGATGCCGGCGGCGAGCAGGGCCGACCGCGCCTCCTGCACCGCCCGGTTGATGCTCGCGGCCCCCTGCGAGCCGCCGCTGACCAGCAGCACGTCGCCGGTCTGGGGCAGCTCGTACGCGACCCGCGCCGGTCCCCGCGCCGCCGCCCGGTCCAGCTCGGTGATGCTGCGCCGCATCGGCAGGCCGATGTAGGTGGCGTGCGGCAGCGGGGTGGTCGGGAACGAGGTGAAGACGTGGGCGGTCAGCCGGGCCGCCAGCCGGTTGGCCAGCCCGGGCAGCAGGTTCTGCTCGTGCAGCACGATCGGCAGACCGAGCCGCCGCGCCGCCAGGTACGCCGGCGTGGACACGTAACCACCGAAGCCCAGCACGGCCTGGGCGCCGACCTGGCGCAGCACGGCCGCCGTAGCCTGGACGGACCGGACCAGTCGCGGCCCGACCAGGGCCAGGTCGACTCCGGGCCGGCGCGGCATGGGCACCGGCGGGATGAGCTCCAGGGCCAACCCGGCGGCCGGGATCACCGTGGTCTCCAGGCCCCGCTCGGTGCCGACGGCGGTGAGCCGCACGTCGGCCCGCTGCTCGAGCAGCTCGCGGGCGGTGGCGATCAGGGGCGAGGTGTGGCCGGCGGTGCCCCCACCGGCAAGCACGATCGAGCCGGCTCCGCTCATCGTCGGGTCGGGGCCGCCGCGGTGCGCGACCCGGTCACCGTGGTCATCCGTGAGACGGGCCGCTTGGAGCGCCGGGCCAGCATCCGGCGGGCATCGGGCTCCCGCCGGGCGCAGCCCAGCAGCACACCGACGGCGAGCAGGTTGGCGATCAGGGCCGAGCCGCCGTAGGACACCATCGGCAGCGGCACGCCGGCCACCGGCAGCAGCCTCAGCACTACGGCCAGGTTGAACAGGCTCTGCACCACGAACCACATCGTCACGCCACCGGCGGCGTAGCGGGCGAACGGGTCGTCGGAGCGGACGGCGATCCGGATCCCGGCGTAACCGAGGATGCCGAACAGTCCCAGCACCATCAGGCTGCCGAGCAGCCCGAACTCCTCCCCCAGCACCGCGAAGATGAAGTCGGTGTGGGCCTCGGGCAGGCTGCCCCACTTCTGCCGGCTGCCGCCGAGGCCGACTCCCCACCAGCCGCCGGAGGCGATCGCCCAGAGCCCGGAGCTGGCCTGGTCGTTGATCCCGCCGGTGTTCAGCGCCGGGTCGAGGAAGGCGGCCAGCCGACGCATCCGGACCGGCGAGGTGACGAA
>DATHBQ010000342.1:0-5448 GCA_035296105.1 Propionibacteriaceae bacterium
GCTGCGCTGGATGGTGAGCTCGCAAGCTCGCTCACGTGTCTCCTCGCTGACGCTCGTCGGCCGCGTTCGCGGCGCTGCTGCGCTGGATGGTGAGCTCGCAAGCTCGCTCACGGGCATCATCCTCACCACTCCTCGACCAGCCCGACCCGGGTCACCCGTACGGCCGCCGCGCCGAGCTCGTCGCTCGCCGCCAGCTCGATCTCCGCGCTGATCCCCCAGTCGTGGTCACCGGCCGGGTCGTCGATGATCTGGCGCACCACCCAACGGCCGGGTTGCTCATCGATGACCAGCAGCTGCGGTCCGCGGGCGTTCGCCCCCGTCTGGATCAGACCGTGCGCCGAGAAGTACGGCTCCAGGGCCGCGGCCCACCGCTCGGCCGGCCACCCGACAGCGCCGTCCAGCTCGGCCAGCTCGGCCCACCGGCGCCGGGCGGCCAGCTCCACCCGGCGGAACATCGCGTTCCGCACCAGGACCCGGAAGGCCCGGAGGTTGCTGGTCACCGATGTCGGCGGCGCCGAGACGGCCGCGATCGCCGTCTCCGGGTCAGGGTTGCGCAGTCGCTCCCACTCCTCGAGCAGGCTCGAGTCGACCTGGCGGACGAGCTCGCCGAGCCAGGCGATCAGGTCGGCCAGCGGCTCGGTCCGCGCGGCTTCCGGCACCGTCTGCCGGAGGGCCTTGTATGCGTCGGCCAGGTAGCGCAGCACGACCCCCTCGGCCCGGGCCAGCCCGTAGAACGCCACGTACTCGGGAAAGGTCATCGACCGCTCCGCCAGGTCGCGGACCACCGACTTCGGGCTCAACCGCTCATCGAGCACCCACGGATGGCTGCGCGCGTACGCGACGAAGCCCACCTCCAGCAGCTCGGCCAGTGGTTGCGGGTAGCTGACGTCCTCGACCAGCTCCACCCGCTCCTCGTACTCGATGCCCTCACGCTTCATCGCCTCGACCGCCTCGGCGCGCGCCCGGGACCGCTGGGCCCGCAGCACCGGTGTCGGGTCCTCCAAGGTCGCCTCGACCACCGACACCACGTCCAGGGCGTACGTCTCGCCCTGGGGATCCAGCAGGTCCACCGCGGCCAACGCGAAGGGCGACAGCGGCTGGTTGAGGGCGAACTCCGGCTGCAGCTCCACCGTCACCCGGGCCAGCCGGCCCTCGGCGTCGGGCGCGGCCAGCTGCTCCACCACACCGGTGCTGAGCAGCCCCCGGTAGATGGTCAGGGCGCGGCGGGCGTGCCGGAGCTGCCGTACCCGCGGCTCGTCGTTGTCGAAGACCAACCGCCGCATCGACGCCCAGCAGTCGCCCGGCCGGGCGACCACGTTGAGGATCATCGCGTGGCTGACCCGGAAGGAGGACTCCAGGGGTTCCGGCACGGCCGCCACCAGCCGCTCGAACGTCGGTTCGCCGTAGCCGACCGTGCCCTCGGGCGGCTTCCTGCGGATCACCTTGCGGCGTCTCCTGGGGTCGTCCCCGGCCTTGGCCAGCGCCTTCAGGTTGGCCACCACGTGGTCCGGAGCCTGGACGAGCACCGTGCCGGAGGAGTCGAACCCGGCCCGTCCCGCTCGCCCGGCGATCTGGTGGAACTCCCGGGCCGTGAGCAGCCGCGGCCGGACCCCGTCGTACTTGCTCAGCGAGGTGAGCAGCACCGTACGGATGGGCACGTTGATCCCGACGCCGAGAGTGTCGGTGCCGCAGATGACCTTGAGCAGACCGGCCTGGGCGAGCAGCTCGACCAGGCGGCGGTACTTGGGCAGCATCCCGGCGTGGTGCACCCCGATCCCGGAGCGGACCAGCCGGGACAGCACCTTGCCGAAGCCGGAGCTGAACCGAAAGCCGCCGATCAGCTCGGCGATGGAGTCCTTCTCCTCCCGACTGCAGATCCGCAGGCTGCTCAGGGACTGGGCCTGCTCGACCGCGGCCGCCCGGCTGCCGTGCACCACGTAGATGGGGAACTGGCGGGTGCTGAGCCGCTCCTCGATGGTCTCGTGCAGCGGGGTGGTCACCCACTCGTAGTGCAGCGGCACCGGACGCTCGGCCGAAGCCACCACCGCGGTCGGCCGGGCGGTGCGTCGGGTGAGGTCATCGGCCAGTCGGGTGACGTCCCCCAGAGTGGCCGACATCAGCAGGAACTGGGCGCGGGGCAGCTCGATCAGGGGCACCTGCCAGGCCCAACCGCGCTCCGGGTCGGCGTAGTAGTGGAACTCGTCCATGATCACCGCGGCGATGTCGGCCGCGCTGCCCTGGCGGAGCGCGATGTTGGCCAGCACCTCGGCGGTGCAGCAGATCACCGGCGCTCCCGGGTTGACGCTGGCGTCGCCGGTGAGCATCCCGACGCGTTCTGGGCCGAACACGGCCACGGCGGCGAAGAACTTCTCCGACACCAGTGCCTTGATCGGCGCGGTGTAGAAGACCCGTCCGCCCTCGGCCAGGGTGGCGTACTGCAGGCCGGTCGCCACCAGGCTCTTCCCGGAGCCGGTCGGGGTGGCGAGGATGACGTTGGCACCGGTGACCAGCTCAAGCAGCGCATCGGCCTGGGCCGGGTACGGCGTCAGGCCCTGGTCCTCCGCCCAGCCGGTGAAGGAGGCGTAGATGGCGTCCGGGTCGGCAGTCGTCGGGGCGGAGAGCGAAGTCATGTCGTCCTCGATCCTCCTCGCGTGGAACTCTGGGGGCGTGACCGACCCCTCGGCTCCCGTGCCCGCAGCGGTCCCGATCACCGCCGACCCGCCGGAGCTCGCCGGACCCACCCTGCTCGGCCAGGGCTGGCGTGACCTGACCTTCCTGCACTGGCGGGTCGACCCGGCCCGGGTGGAGCCGCTGCTGCCCGCCGGGACGGCGCCGGACGTGTTCGACGGCAGCACCTGGGTGGGCCTGATCCCGTTCCAGCTGGTTGGAGCGCACCTCGGAACGGGACCGGCACTGCCGTACGTCGGCACGTTCCCCGAGACCAACGTCCGCTTCTACTCGACCGACGGCGAGGGTCGGCACGGCGTGGTGTTCGGGTCGCTGGACGCGGCCCGGCTGCCGTTCGTGGTCGGTGCGCGGATGGCGCTCGGTCTGAACTACGCATGGTCGCGGATGCGCGTGGAGCGATCCGGAGCGGTGATCCGCTACACCAGCCGGCGCCGGTGGCCGGCTCCGCGGGGGGCGCGGAGCGATGTCCGGGTGCAGGTCACCGCGGAGGTGGTCGACGACGCGCTTGCCCACTTCCTCACCGCCCGCTGGGGTCTGCACACCCGCCACCTGGGCCGGACCTTCTTCCTGCCGAACACCCACGCCCGCTGGCCGCTGC
Source organism: Propionibacteriaceae bacterium (assembly GCA_035296105.1). Taxonomy (GTDB): domain Bacteria; phylum Actinomycetota; class Actinomycetes; order Propionibacteriales; family Propionibacteriaceae; genus Microlunatus. The sequence continues at coordinate 3,287 of DATHBQ010000342.1, forward strand.
AGCGCGCCCATCTGGTCAGCGTCGACGACGAGCTGCTGGCCGCCTCCGGGTTCGCGGACCTGGCCGGTCGGGCGCCGGACTCGGTGCTCTACTCGGCCGGCGTGCGGACCCGGTTCGGGGCACCGCAGCCGGTTCGCGGGGCGCCGGCGGTCGCTACCATGCCAGGGTGAGCACCGTCGCCGGGCCCGGGTCCAAGGTCGGGACCGGAGCGATCGAGGCGCTGCGCGACGTGCTGACCGACGGTCAGCTGATCGCGGTCGGCGGGTTCGGGCTCTGTGGCATCCCGGTGGACCTGATCGAGGCGCTCAGGGACTCCGGAGTGCGGGACCTGACAATCGTGTCCAACAACATGGGCGTGGACGGCAAGGGCCTCGGCGTGCTCCTGGAGTCCGGGCAGGTGCGCAAGGTCCTGGCCTCGTACGTGGGGGAGAACAAGCTGTTCGCGGCGCAGTACCTGGCCGGTGAGCTCGAGGTGGAGTTCAACCCGCAGGGAACGCTGGCCGAGCGGCTCCGCGCCGGTGGTGCGGGCATCCCCGCCTTCTACACCGCCACCGGGGTGGGGACGGTGATCGCGGAGGGGAAGCCGCACGCCGAGTTCGACGGACGGACCTACCTGCTGGAGCGGGGGATCGTCGCCGACGTCGGCCTGGTCCATGCCTACCGGGCGGACCCGGACGGGAACCTGCAGTACCGGCTGTCGGCGCGGAACTTCAATCCGCTGGTGGCGGCGGCGGCCAAGGTCACCGTCGTCGAGGCGGAGGAGATCGTCGGTCCGGGCGAGATCGAGCCGGACCACGTCCACACGCCCGGCGTGTACGTCGACACGGTGTTCCAGGCCCGGCCCAGGACCAAGGACATCGAGAAGGTGATTAACCGGCCGCGGCCGGCCGAGGAAGGAGGCGGCGGATGACCGAGACGACCGCACCCCCGACCGGCTGGACCCGGGACCAGATGGCGGCGATCGCTGCCGCCGAGCTGTCCGACGGCGACTATGTGAACCTCGGTATCGGCATCCCGACCCTGGTGGCGAACAACCTGCCGCCCGGCGTACGCGTGGTGCTGCAGAGCGAGAACGGCATCCTGGGCGTCGGTCCTTACCCGTACCCCGGGGACGAGGACGCCGACCTGATCAACGCCGGCAAGGAGACCGTCACCCTGGCCACCGGGGCGAGCATTTTCGACTCGGCGACCTCGTTCGCCATGATCCGCGGCGGCCACGTCAAGCTGGCCATCCTCGGCGCGATGCAGGTCTCGGTCACCGGCGACCTGGCCAACTGGGCGATCCCCGGGAAGATGGTCAAGGGGATGGGCGGGGCGATGGACCTGGTGGCCGGGACCCCGCGGGTGGTGGTGCTGATGGAGCACGCGGCCAAGGACGGCACCCCGAAGATCGTGAACGAGTGCAGCCTGCCGCTGACCGGGACCCGGGTGGTCAACCGGGTGATCACCAACCTGGCCGTGCTGGACATCACTGCCGACGGCCTGGTGCTACGCGCCCTGGCGCCGGGCGTGGCGCAGGAGCAGGTGGCGGAGCTCACCGAGCCGCCCTTCACCGTCGACCTCGGGCTAGAGTCCTACGTCGGCAGCCGACCGGCGGCGGCCTCGACCAGGGCGGCCGGCGCAGACAGGGACCAGGCCTCGTAGGTCAGCTCGGCCAGCTCGTCGCGCTCGATCCGCTCGAGGTAGACCACCACCCAGCCGAAGTGGCCGGCGGTGAACTGCACCTCGAACACCTCAGGACGCTCCGCGACCAGGGCCAGCTGCTCGCTCAGCAGCTGCTTGAGCCCGACGGTCTGGGTCCGCTCCCACAGGTAGCCGAAGGTCTGGCCCCGGACCCGGAAGCTGGACCAGCTCGGAGTGTCGCTGCGCTCGACCCCTTCCAGCTGCCCGACCAGCTCCAGGAAGTCCTCCGACTGGGTCCCCACGTCGGGCATTGAACCAGTCCCTCCCGACAGCGGGGGGCCGAGGCGAACCCGATCCGTCGCGACCGGCGTCTTACTTGATCGAGTCCAGAAAACCGGCAAGACTGCGGGCGTGCCCACCAGCTCGGACTTCGCTCGGCTGCTGCGGGCGTCCGCGCTCCGGGTGACCCGGCCCCGGCTGGCCGTATTGGCGGTGGTGCACAACCATCCGCACGCCGACACGGACTCGATCATCACCCG
>DATHBQ010000343.1:0-2144 GCA_035296105.1 Propionibacteriaceae bacterium
ATCGTCACCAGGTCGCCGGGAACCGCGGCCAGGTGCTTGGACACCTCCACGCCGGCCGCCCGGCCGGGCAGCCAGACCACTCCGTCAACCATCGTCCGGTCCATCACCGCCGGCAGGACCAGCGCGCCCCGGTCATTGGCCACCTCGACGTACGTCCCGATCCCGGCAGCGGCCGCCGTGGCCGGACTGAGCCGGGCCACCGGAGCCGGTGCCGTGGCCTGCAGGGCCGGGTCGTTGTCCACCGCGCGGCTGGCGTCCAGGTGCATCCGCCAGGTCGCCAGCACCACCGGCGTGCCGTCCGCCGTGGGCTCGCCCGGCTCGAGGGCCAGGCCGGCCGCGTACTCAGGGGCCTTCCCGCGCTCGCCCTCCCACAGGCCGAGCTCCGCCAGCTCGGCGCGGGCGCCGGCCGGCGTCCGGAAGCCGAGGGGAACGCCCAGGCCGTCGGCGAGGGCGGCCAGCACCCGGAGGTCGGACATCCCGTTCGGCTGGTCGATCACCACGTCGAACGGGCGGGACCGGCCCTCCCAGTTGACGAAGCTGCCGGCCCGCTCGTGCATCAGGGACACCGGGAACACCACGTTGGCCCGCTCGGTGACCAGCGACGCCCGGGTCTCCAGGCTGACGACGAAGTCGACCTCCTCCAGACCCTCGAGCACCGCCTGCGGATCGCCGAAGTCGTCGGGATCCACACCGGCGACCACCAGGGCCGCGAGCTGGTCGTCGCTGGCCGAGATCAGCATCTCGTCCGCGTCCCGGCCCTCCAGGCTGGGCAGCGACTCGATCCCCCAGGCGGCGGCGAGGTCGACCCGGGCGGCGGGGTCGGCCAGCGGGCGTCCGCCGGGCAGCAGGTTGGGCAGGCAGCCGGCCTCGACCGCACCCCGGTCGCCGGCCCGCCGCGGCACCCATGCCACCCGGGCCCCGGTCCGTTGCTGCAGCCGGAGGACGGCGCTCAATGTGCCGGACAGGGCCGCCGCCCGTTCGCCGACCAGGATCACCGAGTTCTGGTCGAGGGTGAGGGCGGAGATCGGTTCCAGCCGCTGCCGACCCCGGCGCTTGGTCGGGTTGATCCGGTCCAGGACCGAGGCCTCCAGGCCAGGAACGCAGCCGACGAGCGCGGCGTCGAGCTTGCGGGCGCCGTTGCTCAGGAAGGGGGCGACCGTCCAGGTCACCAGACCCTGCTTCCGGTGTGCCTTGCGCAGCCTCAGGAAGAGTGCGCCGGCCTCCTCCTCCGGCTCGAAGGCGACCATCAGCACCGCACTGGCGTTCTCCAGGTCGGCGAACGTCACCCCGAGACCGCTGCCGGCCACGGCGTTCACCAGGAAGTCGGCTTCCTCGTCGGAGTGCGGCCGGGCCCGGAAGTCGACGTTGTTGGTGCCCAGCACCGCGCGGGCGAACTTGGCGTAGGCGTAGGAGTCCTCCACCGGCAGCCGACCGCCGGTCAGCACCCCGGTCGAGGCACCGGCCGCCCGCAGACCCTGCACGGCAACGTCGATGGCCTCCGGCCAGGAGGCCGGGCGCAGCACATCGCCGTCGCGGATCAGCGGCCGCTGCAGCCGGTCCTCACCGAGGCCGTAACGGTGAGCAAACCGGTCCTTGTCGGTGATCCACTCCTCGTTGACCTCGGGATCGTCACCGGCGAGCCGCCGCAGCACGGCCCCGCGCCGGTGGTCGACCCGGATCGCCGACCCCATCGCGTCGTGCTCGGCGATCGACGGCGTGGAGACCAGATCGAACGGCCGGGCCCGGAAGCGGTACGCGGCGCTGGTCAGCGCACCCACCGGGCAGATCTGGATGGTGTTGCCGGAGAAGTAGGAGGAGAACGGCTCCCGCTCGTAGATCCCCACCTGCTGCAGCGCCCCGCGCTCGATCAGGGCGATGAACGGATCACCGGCGATCTGCTCGGAGAACCGGGTGCACCGGGCGCACAGGACGCAGCGCTCCCGGTCCAGCAGCACGTTTGCCGAGATGTTGATCGGCTTCGGGTAGGTGCGCTTGAGGTCGGTGAACCGGGTCTCGGCGTACCCGTGGGACATCGCCTGGTTCTGCAGCGGGCACTCGCCGCCCTTGTCGCAGATCGGGCAGTCGAGCGGGTGGTTGATCAGCAGGAACTCCATGTTCCCGTGCTGCGCCTTGTCGGCCACCGG
>DATHBQ010000344.1:0-10880 GCA_035296105.1 Propionibacteriaceae bacterium
GCCGCCAGTACTCGGCCTGCCACGGGTCGTCGATCCGCGCGGTGCTCCGCGGCGGCGGCTCGGTGGACGAGACCTGGCTCGTGTCGGCGATGTCGCGGAACCGGCGGGCCCAGGACAGGTTGGCCGAGACGTCGGCCGAGACGAGATAGAGCGCCTGCACCTTGAACCGGTGCTTGCGCAGCACCAGCACCCGCAGCGCCCGCGGGTCATCCAGGTCGCACACCACCACCCGGGCGCCGATCTGGCGGGTGAGCCGGACCAGCGGGCTCTCTCCCGTCACCAGGACGGTCAGCACGGTACGTCGGGGCAGGTCGGTCGCCAGCCGCCGGACCAGCGGCAGCGCCTCCTCGTTGAGCCCGACCACGACGACGAGTGAGCGGGAGAAGCGGACCACCAGCCGGTCGAGCTGGGCCCGGAAGAGCGTGGCCGCGATGCCCAGCGCGGTGATGACCAGCAGCAACGGTCCGAACAGCCGGCCGGCCTGCAGGGCCAAGGGCAGCGGCAGGTTCTCGCACGCCCCGGTGAAGGACGGGGCGTTGCCGAGGAGCAGGGCCAGCGCAATGGCCAGGGGCGCGAAGAAGGGACTCTCGTTGCTCGTGCAGTTCCACGCGCCGAACACGCCGAGCACGATTGTGCTGATCCCAAGACCGCCGGTGACCAGCAGCGAGAAGCTCCGGGTCTCGTTGCGCCGGGGCAGATAGTAGGCCCCGAAGGCCGCCGCGCCGAGTGCGAGCTGGAGGGCCACCGGCCACCAGGCCCGCGGGTTCCCGTAGGCGGCGAGCGGCGAACGGGTGATCGCATCGCCGGTCGACGCCGGGGTGGTAGTGAGGGCCGCGTAGCAGAACAGGACGAGGCCGGCAACGTACGCCACGAGGAGGACCACGGCCAGCGCGTTCCACGGCCGGAGCCGGGTGAGCTGCTCACCGCCAGTCATCTGTACCTCCGCTGAGCGGGAATTCTAGGGGCTGACGGGTCGCCCACCGGGGTTCGACGCGGCTCAGCCGAGGTACGCAGCGATCCTCCTCGGTGGCGAAAAGTCGACCATGGTCGAGTTCTGGCCCTCGACGGCCGCTCCGGTGGGCGAAGAGTCGCCACTGGTCGAGTTCACGCCCCGAAGCTGGTCAGACCCGCGGGAGCAAATCACCGTCAGGCCTGGGGCGACACCTCGTCGACCTCGGCCGCCTTGGCCTCGCGCGCGGCGGCATCCTTGGCCACCGGGGCATACATGTCGACATATTCCTGTCCCGACAACTCCATAATCGCGTACATGATCTCGTCGGTGATCGAGCGCAGGATGAACCGGTCTTCGCTCATCCCCTGGTAGCGGGAGAAGTCCAGCGCTGCGCCGAAGCGCACGGTGGGACTGACGATCCGTTTCACGATCTTGCCCGGTGGGGCGATCACGTCGGTGCCGATCACCGCCGAGGGGATGACGGGTACGCGGGCGAGCAGAGCCAGCCGGGCGACGCCGGTGCGGCCTTTGTAAAGGCGCCCGTCGTGGCTGCGGGTGCCCTCGGGATAGATGCCGAACAGCTCGCCGCGGCCCAGCACCTTAAGTCCGGCCCGCAGGGCGCTCTCGCTGGCCTTGCCGCCGGTCCGGTCGATCGGCACCTGTCCTGTGCCGGCGAAGAACCGCTTCTGGGCCCAGCCCTTGACGCCGCCTCCGGTGAAGTAGTCGGACTTAGCCACGAAGGTGACGCGCCGGTCCAGGGCCAGGGGCATGAACAGCCAGTCCGCGAACGAGAGGTGGTTGCTGGCCAGGATGGCCGCCCCGGTCTCGGGGACGTTCTCGGTGCCCTCGACGACCGGCCGGAAGATCTTGGTGACCATCGGCCCGAGCAGCACGTGCCGGAGCACCCAGTAGATGCCCTTGCCCCGGCCCGAGCCGTGCTCGACCTCGACCTTGCCGCCGGGGTTCACCGAGACCAGGTCTGCACTCGACTCCGCGCCGGCCCCCGAGGCGGCCCGTCGCCCGCGCGGACGGCCGCTCTCGCTGTCGTTCATGACGACCTGGCGGGGACGGGCGGTACCCGACGACCTTCGCCCGGCCGGTAGCCGGCCGACGGCGGGAGCGGCTCGCCGGCGGCGAGCGCGGCCTTGACCGAGGACCCGTACGCATCGACGTACTCCTGGCCGGACAGCCGCATCACCTCGTCCATGATCCGATCCGTTACCCAGCGCAGCACCTCCCGGTCGTTGCCGGCGCTGGCGTACGCGGTGAAGTCGAGCGGCTTACCGATCCGGACCAGCGGCCGCCTCATCGTCGGCACCTTGGGGATCACCGAGGGGACGAACTCGGTCCCGATCACTGCGAGCGGGATGACCGGCACGCCGGCCCGCAGCACCAGCCGGGCCACCCCGGTCTTGCCCTTGTACAGCCGGCCGTCCGGGGACCGGGTGCCTTCCGGATAGATGCCGAGCAGCTTGCCGTCCCGCAGGACCTGGAGCACGTTGTCCATGCTGCCCGCGCTGGCCCGGCCGCCGGACCGGTCCATCGGCACCTGACCGACCACCCGCAGGAACCCGGCGAGCACCCGGCCCTTGAGCCCTCTGCCGTGGAACAGCTCGAGCTTGGCCGGGAATGTCAGCCGACGCCGCAGCAGGGCTGGCACCAGGAAGGTGTCGCCGGCGGAGATGTGGTTGCTGACCAGGATGGCGGGCCCCTTTCGGGGGATGTTCTCCGCACCCTCGATCCGGGGCCTGAACAGCAGCCGGACCGCCCAGACGAAGATCGTGTACTTGAACACGTTGTACAGCACCCGCGCTCGCCTCCTCCCCGGCAACAGTAGTGCCGGGACCGCGGCGACGCGGCATCAGTGTGATCACCATTAGCATGCGCGCGTGAGCACCTTGGTGTCCCGGTTCGTCCGCCGTCGACTGGTCGACCTCGCCGACGCCCCGACCACCGCGACGGTGGTGCCCGGCGCCGAGCCCTACTACGGCGGGTCGGGGCCGAACGGGGTGCTGCTCTGTCACGGGTTCAGCAGCACACCGCAGTCGATGCGTGCATGGGCCGAGCACCTGCAGGCGGACGGCTTCCGGGTCATCCTGCCTCGCCTCCCCGGGCACGGAACGACGTGGCAAGAGTTGAACCGGACCCGGTGGGAGGACTGGTACGCCTGCGTCGACCGAGCGTTCTCCAACCTGCAGGCGGAGTGCGACCGGGTGTTCTGCTGCGGTCTGTCCATGGGCGGTGGTCTGGCCCTCCGGATCGCCGAGCAGCACGGGACCGCGGTTGCCGGACTCGCCCTGGTCAATCCGTCGATCGGCTCCGCGGATCCGCGTTACCGGCTGCTGCTCCCCTGGCTCCGACATGTCTGGCCCTCCCTGGCCGGGATTGGCAGCGACATTGCGCTACCCGACGTTCTGGAGACCGCATACGACCGTAGCGCGCTGCACGCTGGATACTCGGTGACCAGGATGTGGGCCGACGTCCAGCAGCACCTGGATCGGGTCACCCAACCGCTGCTGGTCTTCAAGTCCGTGCGGGACAGGGTGGTCGACCCGGTGTCGCTGAAACTGATCAAGGAGCGGGTCCGGTCGACCGACTTCACAGTCGTGCGGCTCGAGCGCAGCTACCATGTAGCCACGCTGGACCACGACGCCGAATTGATCTTCACGTCGTCCAGTGCGTTCTTCCAGCGGCTGGCTAGGAAGGGGTGAGGGCGTGTCGCGAACCAACGATGATGACCGGGCGGCGATCGATCGAGCCTTCGCCGAGATGGTGGCCGGCTACCACCTGACCGCGGACCGGCCCGACCCGCTGCCAGCGGCCTCGGCGGAAGCGCCGCAGAGCGCGGAGGCCGACGACTCGTGGGCCGACCAGCACCCGCTGTTCGCGTTCCCGCCGCCTTCCGGTGAGCCGCTGCCCGAGCCCGAGCCGCACCCGCCGTACGTACCCGAGCCGCTCCCGCCGATGTCGCGGCCCGGGCTCCCGGTGCTGCTCGGCTTTCTCGGTATCAGCTACGCCGTGCTGCTGGTGGTCGCCGCCACCTTCGGGCTGCGGTTCCCGACCTGGGCCGGCTGGCTAGCGGTGGGGAGCTTCTTGACCGGGTTCGGCATCCTGATGACCCAGTTGCCCCGCCAGCGCCCCCCGGACGCCGGTGACGGCGCCGTCCTCTAGGGCGGCCGGTTCGCACCCTGAGCCCCCACATCGCAACCATCCGGCCTTGCGAGCTCGGGCTCCCGCCAGGCCCATCCACGCTCTGTGAGGGCTCAGGGTGCGAACCGACCGCGCTCCTCCGTCGGCCTGGTTCCGGTCGACCAGAGCGGCTCGCGGGGAAGACGGACACGGTCTCGACGAGCTTTTTTCGGCCCCTTCCGCCGGCGCGGCCAGAAGCCGAAGTGGGCGGAGTCCGGCGGCTCGATCATGGCGTGCCGGGCCAGGTCGGCGGCTCCGATCAGGCCGGCGTCGTTGCCGAAGTGGGCGAGCACCAGCCGGGCCTCCTCGCGGAAGCCGCGGCCGGTCAGGGTCCGGCTGAACGAGCGTTGGGCTGGCAGCAGCAGCAGGTCCCCGGCCGCGCTGACGCCGCCGCCGATCACCACGACCTCGGGGTCCAGTGACGCGGCCAGGTTGGCGATGCCCCGGCCCAGCCAGGTCCCGACGTCGGCGAGCAGCTCGATCGAGTTCGGCTCGCCGGCGATGGCGGCCGCGGTGACCTCCGGTCCGGTGATCGAGTCCGGATCACCTCCGACCATCTCCAGCAGCCGGTAGGCGGTGGGCGAGTTCGTCCGGGCCAGTTCCCGGGCCTCACGGACCAGCGCGTTGCCCGAGGCGTACTGCTCCCAGCAGCCGCGGTTGCCGCACTCGCACCAGTGCCCGCCGGGCACGGCGATCATGTGGCCCCACTCCCCGGCCATGCCGTAGGTACCGCGGAACAGCTGGCCGTTGATCACGAGCCCGCCACCGATCCCGGTGCCCAGCGTGATGCAGACCATGACCGACGAGCCTTGCCCGGCGCCGAACCGGTACTCCGCCCAGGCGGCGGCGTTCGCGTCGTTGTCCACAATCAGCGGCAGGTCGATCCGGGCGGACAGGCGGGCCTTGAGCGGCTCGGACCGCCAGGCCAGGTGGGGCGAGAACCGGACCACCGCCTGGGCGTTGTCCACCCAACCCGCCGCGCCGATGCCGATGGTGTCCACCGGATGCCGCTTTCGCAGCTCGGCCACCGCGGTGACGATGGCGTCCTCCACCGCCTGCGGACTGTGCGACGGGGTGGGGGCGACAAGCCGCTCGAGGATGACGCCCCGCTCGTCCACCACTCCGGCGGCGACCTTGGTGCCGCCGATGTCGACGCCGATGCTGAGCAGTGGCGGTCGTACGCCGGCCCGACCCCCGTTGCGCCGAGAGCTCGGCCCCAGGCCGGCGGTCAGCCTTCGACTCGTTTCTTCAGGTTCTTCAGCGCACCGTCGATGATCGTCTTCTCGGCCTTCCGCCTGAAGAGCCCGATCATCGGCAGGTTCACGTCCACGCTGAGCCGGTAGGTCACCGTGGTGGTGTCGGCGCCCTTGGGTGTGAGCTCGTACGAGCCATCCATCGCCTTGAGCAGGGTGCCCTCGACCAGATGCCAGCTGACCCGAGTCGGCTGCCAGTCATAGACCAGCACGTAGTCGTCCTTGACCAGGTTGTGGTCCAGCACCATCCGCACGGTCTCGGCCCGATCGCCCGCGGTGGTCAGCACCGCGGCGCTCTTCATCGAGTCGACCCACTCCGGGTAGTGCTCGAAGTCGGCGATCACCTGCATGATCGCATCGGGGGCGGCGGCGATGTCGATGCTGGCACTGGTCTGGTCCGCCACGGAACGACAGCCTACTTCGCGGCCACCTCCAGCCCGCAGGAACTGCGCGACGACCGCGGTCAGAGGTCGAGGGCCGTCCGCACCGTCCGGCGAGCCTGCTCGGTGCCGAACCGCTCAGCGACGAACCGACGGCCGGCCGCACCCATTACCCGACCTGCCGCTGGGTCGGCCAGCATCGCCGTCAGCCGGTCGGCCAGACCCATCGGGTCGTCCGGCTCGACGACGAAGCCGGTCCGGCCGGACAGCAAAGTCTCCGGTGCGCCACCGGACCGGCCGACCACGACCGGCAGCCCGCAGGCCGCGGCCTCGATCGCCGCCAGCCCCAGGCCCTCGGGGTTCAGCCCGGCCAGCCGGGAGCGCATCGGCAGGGCGAACACGTCGGCCCGCTGCAACTCGGCGACGACCCGCGTACGCGGCACCGCACCGGTCAACCGGACGGCGCCGACCAGCCCGAGCCGGCCGATCAGCCGCTGCAGCCGCGGCCGTTGCGGTCCGTCACCGACCAGAACCAGCTCCGGGGTCGCTGCGTGGTCGGGCGGGTGATCGAGCACCCGGCGCCAGGCGTGCAGCAGGGTGTCGAACCCTTTCTGGGCCACGAACCGGCCGACCGCCACTGCTCGGACGCGTTCCGTCGGGTCGCGCAGCGTCTCGGGCCGGAACAGGCCGATATCGATTGGCGGCGGCAGCCGCAGCAACCGGGCCCGCGCCCAGGGGCTGAGCGCGGGAGAGATCCGCGCGTGCGTGAACGCCGAGATGACCGTGAGGTGGTCACAGCCGTCGCCGATCCGGCGGAGCACCGACCGGGCCCCGGGAAGTCCGGCCCACCAGGTCTCGTGGCCGTGGGTCAGCCCGACGATCCGACGGACACCGGCCGTCCGCAACGCCGGCGCGAGCAGTCCCAGCGGAGCGGCGGCCCCGAACACCACGCGAGTGATCCGGTGTCGTCGCACCAGCTCGATGACCCGGGCGGCCACGGTTCGGGTGGGCAGCAGCAAGGGACCCGACCGCGCCACCGGGTAGCCGCGGCCGGCGTCGGTCACGGCCGCACCGGGCGGACCGGATGCGTAGACCACCACCTCGTCGTCCAGGAGCGCACAGACGTCGGCGACGAAGGACTCGATGCCGCCGATCCGGGGCGGGAAGTCGTTGGTCACGACCAGGGTCGCGGGCACGGTCAGCGGGACCCGGCCTCGCGGGCGACGAAACGCCGCCAGCCCCTGGTCAACTCGGCCGCGTCGACCCCCAGCACCGCCCGACCGGCGTCGTCCAGAGAGCGGCCGCGGTCCAGCTCGGCGTACAGCCGGCCCAGATCGGCCACGGAGTAGGTCTCGGCGAAGTAGCGGCAGGCCAGCCAGGCTTCGGCGTAGGCCCGGTTCAGGTGCACCTGCCCCGCTGCAAATGCCTCGTCGGGCGGCAGCGACCGGGGCGGGCCGTCACGGCGTACTGCGGCCAGCAGGTCGGCCGTTCCCGAGCTGGCGGCACCCGGTCGGTCGCGCAGCGCGACCCACTCCGCCAGCCCTTCCACTGCCCACAACGGGGCCGGCGACTCCGGGGACCGGGTGGCCAGGTGGACGATCTCGTGGCGGACCATCTCCGCGAGCTGGCCGGCACCGACCAAGGTGCCGGACCGCGGATTGATCACCACTCGGAGCGGCGGCCGGTCACCCTCACCGACCTGGTGGGCCACGGCGGCGATGCCGGCATAGCGCTCAGCCGGCTGACCGAGAACCGCGGCGAAGTCGGCTGGGGTGGCCGGCACCTCGACGACCACGTCGCCCAGCTCGTCCGGGACCGGAGCCGGGAGGTCACGGCGTACGGCGGCCGAGGCCGACCGCACCACCGCCGACCAGCGGTCCACCGGCTGGCCGGAACCGGCCAGCACCGTCACTCCGTCCTGCTCGCGGACCGACAGCGGTCCCCGCCACCAGCTCGGCTGCTGGGCCGGAGGTGCGGGCGCCGGGCCGTCGAAGGTGCCGGCCAGCCGGGTCTCTCCGGACTCGGCAACGAAGGTGAGCCAGACCCGATGCAGCGCCGGTCGGTCGTCGGCGGTCAGTCGCCAGCTGACCAGTACCGACTGGACCCAGGCATCCGGGCCCAACCGCTCCTGACGACCAGGCGACAGCGGCTGCTCCCCCGGCTCTGGGGTGAAGGACAGCTCGGTCAGGGGCAGCGTGCTCAGGTTGGTGTAGAGCAGCCGCGCCCGGCTGGCGAACGTCGGGTCGCGATCGGAGGCCAGTCCGAGGAAGGCCGACCGGTCATCGGTCAGCGCCGCCCGGGCCAGGCCGTCAAGAGTGCGGCGAACCTCAGCGAGCCGGTCCCCGGGGGTTGCGGCGACGCTCGACGTCGGCGAGGGCGACCGGCTCGGGGACGCGACACAGCCGGCGAGGAGCAGGGCCACCGCCGCCAGGACGGCAGCCCGAAGGCGCGAGGCTACGGGAACGTCAGCCCGGACGCCGGGCGCCGGTGTACGGCATGTAGTTCATGCTGCTGTACTCGACGCTCTTGCCCGGCCGCGGCGAGTGGATGATCTGACCGTTGCCCGCGTACAGCGCCACGTGGCTGATCGGCGAGTAGAAGAAGACCAGGTCACCCGGCTGCAGGTTGCTCCTGCTGACTGGGCTGCCGGCGCCGTACTGGCTGCGAGACGAGCGCGGGAGGCTCACGCCGACCGACTTCCACGCCGCCGAGGTCAGTCCCGAGCAGTCGAAGGCGTCGGGGCCGGCCGACGCGAAGCGGTAGGGATCGCCCAGCTGAGCCCGGGCGTAGGCCAGGGCCCGAGCCCCCTTGCTGCCTCCGGACGGAGCCGGCTCGTCGTCGTCCTCGTCTTCCTTCTTCACCTCCTCCTTGGCGGTGGAGGTCCCGTTGGTCTCGGTACCCGACTCTGCCTCGGCCTCGGCCCGGGCGTCGGCCGCGGCGCGGCGCTCCTCAGCCGCGATCTTCCGGCGCTCCTCGTCGCTGAGCTTTTTCATCACCGCCTTCGCGTCGGCGATCTTCTTGTCCGAGGCCGCCCGCAGAGCCTTGAGCTGCTTCTCCTGCTCGGACAGCGCGGCCAGGTCGGTCTTGGCCGACAGCTCGAGGGCCGCCATCGCCGCCTCCTGCTGCTGGTACTCCTGCAGCACCGAGTTCTGGTTCTCGCTGACCTTCTCGACGGTCGAGATCTGGCTGAGGAAGCCCTCGGTGTCCGGAGTTACGAACAGCTGGGCGGCGGTGTCGAGGTTGCGGTTCTGGAACTGGGCCAGCGCGACCTGTCCGACCTGGAACTTGAGCTTCTCGACCCGCTTGGCCTGGGCCTTCACATCGGCCCGCTTGAGCTTCAGCTTGGCCTTGCCCTTGGCGAGCTGCTCGTCGATCTCCACGTACTCCTGGTCGATCGCCTCCGCGTCGGTCTCCAGCTGGGCGATGAGCGCCTTGGCCTCCGCCACCGTGAGCGGCGGCTCGGCCTGGGCCGGCTGGCCGGAACCCGCCATGAGCGCGGCGATCAGGCCGAGCGACATCGCGGTCGCAACCAGCCAGCGAACGAACGGACGGATCGAGATGGCGCGGCGTGCGTCGTCGCAGCGTGAGATCACGCTTTCAGTCCCCTCCACCAAAGTCTTCCCCGACTCCACGTATGGCAATGTCCCCGTGCCTGTCCGCGGTGCGGCAGAGTCTAGTGCTCTTTCGTGACCGGGACGGCGCGTCACACATTAGGTCACGATTTGGTCACTGGCAAACCCTGGCGGGGCGTGTCTCGACGAAGGAGCCGCCTACGCGTGTTCCTGCCAGTTGAGGGGGGCCTGCACGGGACGGGCCGGCCGAGTGCCCGGAATGAGCCGTAGCGGCGGCACAAGACCCGACTCAGCCATCGCCGAGAGGGCGGCCTGCTCCCCCGCGTCGAGGTCGACCGATCCCCCGGGCGTGCCGATCAGCACGCTGATCACGCAGTCCGAGCAGGCCGGACCTCGCGCGACACAGCTGTCGCAGTCCACATGCAGCACGTCCATCTCGGTCACCCTTCGCCCTTGCTCACTCCGCCGTCCCCGCGCTGAGACCTACGATGCCGGGCACCACTGACAGTTCTTGTCCCACTACCGTGGCGCGGTGAGCGCGAGACCCCGGGAGACCTACTCCCACGGACATGCCGAGGCAGTGCTGCGGTCACACCGGTGGCGGACCGCGGAGAACTCGGCGGGCTACCTGCTGCCGCTGTTGCGCCCCACCGACCAGCTGCTCGACATCGGCACTGGTCCCGGCACCATCACCGTCGACTTCGCCGCCCGTCTGGCGGCGGGCTGGGTGACCGGCCTCGACAACGCACCGACCGCGGTGGCCGAGACCCGCCGGCTGGCCACCGAACGCGGCCTCCGCAACCTGACCGTTACCGAAGGCGATGTGTACGCGCTGTCCTACGACGACGGCGCCTTCGACGTGGTGCACGCACACCAGGTGCTCCAACACCTGGCCGACCCGGTGGCGGCGCTCCGGGAGATGGCGCGGGTCTCTGCCCCGGACGGCGTCGTCGCCGTGCGGGACGCCGACTATGCGGCGATGACCTGGTTCCCGGACCGGCCGGAGCTGCACCGCTGGCTGCGGCTGTACCAGCAGGTGGCCCGGCACAACGGCGGCGAGCCGGACGCCGGGCGCCGACTCGTCGGCTGGGCGCGGTCCGCCGGCCTCGCAACGGTCTCCGCTAGCGCCTCGGCCTGGTGCTTCGCCGACCGCGATGACCTGGACTGGTGGTCCGGCACCTGGGCGGACCGGCTGCTCACCTCCAGCTTCGGCGAGCAGGCCGTGCGACTCGGTCTTACCGACCCGGCCGAGCTCACGGTGCTCGCCGAAGCCTGGCGCAGCTGGGCGACCGCCCCGGACGCCTGGTTCGCGATCCTGCACGGCGAGGTCATCGGCCGGCGTTCGGCCTGAAGCTGATTTCCCCGGCGCGGAAGTTGGTGCAGGAATTTCCACGCTCGTCATGCTTTTTCGAGCATCGCCATTCGGCTCCGCTCCAGACGATCTCCCCTAGCCGCGCCGGGACAAAAGTTCGCCGTAACCGAAATGTTAGGTACGGTGGAACGAAGTTTTCACCAGTTCGGGGGTGGTGACGAT
>DATHBQ010000345.1:0-9801 GCA_035296105.1 Propionibacteriaceae bacterium
TCCGGCCAGCCCGGCGCCGTCCTCGCGGATCTTCCACAGCGCCAATGCCTGGCTCGGGTCCTCGACCACCGCGCCGTCCAGCGCCGCAGCGTCGGCCAGCAACCGGTCGGCCCGCTGCCGGAGCTCGCGAGGGTCCTCTCCGACCAGCTCGACCAGCATCCAGCCGTCGCCGCGAGGCAGCGGCGGCACCGCGGACTCGCCGCGGGTCCGCCGGACCACCTCGACGATGCGCCGGTCGAGGCCCTCGGCGGCGGTCGGCCGATGGGGCAGCACTGCGGTCACCGCATCGCCGGCGTCAGCCATCGTCGGATAGCCCAGGGCGATCATGATCTTCTGTGGGGCGTCGGCCACGAGCCGGACGGTCGCCTCCGTGATCACTCCCAGAGTGCCCTCGGTCCCGGCCAGGAAGCGCGCGACGTCGAACCGGTTCTCCGGCAGCAGGTGCTGCAGGCTGTAGCCCGACACCTGGCGTCCGAACCGGCCGAACTCGGGCCGGATGGTGCCCAGGTGTTCCGCCACCAGCGACTGCAGCCGTTGGCCGACCACCGAGCCCGACCCCTCGCCGTCCGGGCCGAAGCGGAGGCGTTCACCACTCCCGGTCACCACCCGCAGGGCGACCACGTTGTCGGCTGTCTTGCCGTAGCCCAGCGCCCGCGGGCCGCAGGCGTTGTTGCCGATCATGCCGCCGATGGTGCAGCGGTTGTGCGTCGAGGGATCGGGCCCGAACCGGAGCCCGTACGGCGCGGAGGCGACCTGCAGGGCGGACTGGACGACGCCCGGCTGGACCCGGGCGGTACGGCTCTCCGGGTCCACGCTGAGGATCTTGTTGAGGTGCCGACCGACGTCGACGACGAGTCCCGGACCGACCGCGTTGCCGGCGCATGACGTACCGGCCCCCCGGGTGGTCACCGGCAGCCCTGCCGAACGCGCCGCGTCCAGCACGCTCTCCAACTCGTCCACCGTGCGCGGCCGGGCGACCGCCTGCGGTGCGACCCGGTACAGGGAGGCATCGGAGGAGTAGAGCGCGCGGGCCAGCCGGCTGGTGTCCAGCACCTCGCCGAGCTCCCGACGTCGGAGCTCGCTGCGCAGCTCGGCGAGCTCGGGCGTGACCGGGACGCGGGTGGGCATGGTGAGGGCGAGACTAGTCGGCGCAGGACCGACTCAGCGGTCGCCGTCGGCGGCGACGACGGCGGAGAAGACCCGGCCCAGCGCCGCGTACTCCTCCTCCGACATGACCTCGACGAAGTTGCGGCGGACCGTCTCCACGTGTGCGGGCGCGGCGGACCGGATCAGGTCCATGCCCTCGTCGGTGAGCTCGGCCCAGACCCCGCGGCGGTCCGTGGGGCAGCTGCGCCGCTGGACCAGGTTCGCCTTCTCCATCCGGGAGACGGTGTGCGTCAACCGGGACCGGGACTGGTACACCGCGTCCGCCAGCTCCGCCATCCGCATCCGCCGGTCCTCGTGCTCCGACAGCGCGACGAGGATCTCGTACTCGGCGCGGTCGATGCCGAACGGCCGCAGATCGGCCTCGATCCGTTCCTGGAGCAGGGTGCTGCCCAGCAGGTAGGTCCGCCAGACCTGCTGTTGCTCGTCGGTCAGCCATCGAGGAGGGGCCGTTGTGGCCATGTCCCCATCGTATGCCGCTCGACCGGTGGACGCCCGGAGCACGATCCGAGCCTGGCAAGTAGTTTAAACATCAACTAAACTAGTTGGCAGAGGAATCTACCTACCCCCAAGGAGCGACCCCATGACTGATCAGCTCGTCGACACCGGCCTGATCGCCGGAACCTGGAGCCTCGACCCGGCCCACACCACCGTCGGCTTCACCGCTCGGCACCTGATGAGCAAGGTGCACGGCACCTTCAACGACTTCGAGGGTCGGATCACCACGACCACCGACCCGCTGGAGTCGACCATCGCGGTGAGCATCCGGGCCGCCTCGATCTCGACCAACAACGAGCAGCGCGATGCCCACCTGCGCTCGGCCGACTTCTTCGACCCCGAGATCGGCGGCGATCTCACCTTCACCAGCACCGGCATCCGGCTCGACGGGGACGGCTACGTGATCACCGGTGACCTGACGATCAATGGCGTCACCCGCACCGTCGACCTGCAGGCCGAGTTCCTCGGCGTGGATGTCAACCCGTACGGCAAGACCGTGCTCGGCGCCGAGGCGACCACCACGATCAACCGGCACGACTTCAACGTGAACTGGAACATGCCGATGGACGGCGGCCGGCTGCTGGTCGGCCCCAAGATCGACATCACCCTGTCCATCGAGGCCGTCGCCGAGTAGGCCTCAGCCACCGCCGGCTCCGCCTCGGGGAGCCGGTGCGCGGCGAACCGGCGGGCAACGCCTCGGGTCAGGCGCTGAGGTCGAGGCTCCGGGTTCGGAACCGCTGACCGGCGCGGACGTCGCGGTCCGCGGCCACCAGCCGGCGCACCGCCTCGGTCAGCACGCTCTCCGGAGCCGTGAAGGGGAGACGGAGGTGCCGTTCACCCCCGGACCGGACGTGGAAGCGAGGGCCGGGGGTGACCAGCACCCCGTGCTCGTGGGCCGCGGCGGCCACCTGGCGGGCGACCGGTTCCGGGAGTCGGGTCCAGACCGACAACCCGCCGGTCGGGCGGTTCGGCTCCCAGTCCGGCAGCAGCCGGTCCAGGGCCGCCAGTAGGTGGTCCCGGCGGACCCGCAGCGCAGCCCGCCGGCCGGCCAGGAGTCCCGACGACTGCGTCAGCAGCTCGCTGAGCACCAGCTGCTCCACGGGGGCGGCCCCCAGCTCCAAGGTGGCCCGGGCGTCCACCATCCGTCCCACCAGGGCGTGCGGGGCCCGCACCCACCCGATCCGCAGGCCGCCCCAGAAGGCCTTGCTGGCCGAGCCGATCGTCACGGCGCCGGGCGCGAACGAGGCGAACGGAGGCGGTGGCGCGGCCCCGTCGAGGAACAGCTCGACCAGGCTCTCGTCGACCACCGGCACGCTCCGGTGCCGGCGCAGCGCCGTCGCGACCGTGCCGCGTACGCCGGCCGGCATCAGGTGACCGGTCGGGTTGTGGAAGTCCGGGATCAGGTAGGCCAGGCGAGGCGGGGCCTGTCGCAGGGTCTGCTCGACGTCCCACGCCTCCCATGGGTCGGCCTGACCACCCACGGGTAGGCCGACCGGCCGCGCCCCCGACCGGTGCAGCGCGGTGATCGCGTTCGAGTAGGTCGGCGACTCCAGCAGCACCCGGTCCCCGGGGCTGAGCAGAGCGCGGGCGACCACGTTGAGCCCCGCCAGGGCCCCGGCGGTGATGATCAGCTGGTCGGCCGAGGTGGGCAGCCCGCGACCGGTGAACCAGGCGGCGAGCTGCTCGCGCAGCACCGGCAGGCCGTCCGGGAAGTACCCGGTGCCCGCCAGCAGGCCGGGCAGCTGCTCGAGCGCCCGGGCGTACGCCCCGGCCAGGCCGGCCGGCGCCTCGCTGCTCGCACAGGTCAGGCCGATCATGCCGTCCCGGCTGAAGGTCGGTGCCGGCAGCAGCTCACTGGTCAGCGAACCGGTGTCAACGGTGACGTAGTTCCCGGCTCCGCGCCGGGCGGTCAGCAGACCGCGCTCGCGCAGCAGGGCGTAGGCGCCGGCCACCGTGCTGCGGCTCAGCTGCAGCGCCCCGCTCAATTCGCGCTCGCTCGGCAACCGGAGGTCGGCGACCAGCTGGCCGTCCAGGATCAACAGTCGCAGTGACTCGGCGAGTCCCTGGTAGGCGGGTGTCCCCGTCGCCCGAGGCGGCAGCATGGCCGCCACCTGGGCGGCGCTGACGATGCGGTCCACCAGGCCACCTTCCCACGATTGGACCTACAGAACCAGGCCAATCTCGGCCAGGATGGAACGGTGACGCTCCTGACCCGGCCGGCGCCGTTCCGCCTGGCCGCTCTCTCGCCCGTCGAGCAGCTGCGCGCCGGCGGTCTCGGCCGGCGGGTGCCGCAGCTGCTGCTCGGGCTCGCCCTCTACGGCTTCTCGATGGCGATGATGGTCCGGGCCGGCCTCGGCCTGAATCCCTGGGACGTGCTGCACCAGGGCCTGGCGGCGTACCTGCCGCTGAGCTTCGGGGCCGTCACCGTGGTGGTCGGGGTCGTGGTGCTGCTGCTCTGGATCCCGCTGCGCCAGTGGCCGGGGCTCGGCACGGTGGCCAACGTCTTCGTCATCGGCGTCACCGTGGACCTCGGTCTGGCCGTGCTGTCGGCGCCGGACCACCTGGTGTCGCGGATCGGGCTGCTGCTCGGCGGGGTCGTGCTGAACGGTCTGGCCGGAGCGGTCTACATCGGCAGCCAGCTCGGTCCCGGCCCCCGCGACGGGCTGATGACCGGGCTGGCGGCCCGCACCGGGGCCAGCATCCGGCTGATCCGCACCGGCATCGAGCTGTCGGTGCTCGGGATCGGCTTCCTGCTGGGCGGCACCGTCGGTCTGGGCACCGTCCTGTACGCGGTGGCGATCGGCCCTCTCGTCCAGCTGTTCCTGCCCTGGGTCGCCGTCCGGCTTCCCGGCCGCCAACGGGCAGACGCGACCTAGACTCGGAGTCGTGCCCGAGGCCGTGATCGTCGCCGCCGCGCGGACGCCGATCGGGCGGGCGGGCAAGGGCTCGCTGGTCGACGTACGCCCGGACGACCTGACGGCCGGGGTGATCCGGGCCGCACTCGACCAGGTGCCGGCCCTCGACCCGGCCGGGCTCGACGACATCTATGTCGGCTGTGCCCAGCCCCAGGACGAGCAGGGCGGCAACCTGGCCCGCCGGGTCGGCGTGCTGCTCGGCGTGGACGCCGTACCGGCGGCCACGATCAACCGGTTCTGCGCCTCCAGCGTCCAGACGGCGCGAATGGCCTTCCACGCCATCAGGGCCGGGGAGGGCCACGCGTTCGTGTCGGCCGGCGTCGAGTCGGTGTCCCGCTACCGCAACTTCGGCAGCGCCGGCGTCGACCGGCCGGAGAGCCACCACCCGGCGTTCGCCGTGGCCGGAGAGCGGACGGCGGCGTACGCGGCGAGCAACGACGTGTGGCGCGACCCGCGGGCCGACGGGCTGGTGCCCGACGTCTACATCGCCATGGGCCAGACCGCGGAGAACGTGGCCACGCTGCGGGGGATCACCCGGGCGGAGCAGGACGAGTTCGGCGTCCGGTCGCAGAACCGGGCCGAGCAGGCCATCGCGTCCGGGTTCTTCGCCGCCGAGATCGCCCCGGTCACCCGGCCCGACGGGGTGGTGGTCAGCACCGACGACGGTCCCCGCCCGGGCACCACCCTCGAGGCCGTCTCGGCCCTCCGACCCGCCTTTCGGCCCGACGGCACGGTGACCGCCGGCAACTGCTGCCCGCTCAACGACGGCGCGGCCGCCGTGGTGATCGTGAGCGACCAGCGGGCCGCGGAGCTCGGCCTGACCCCACTGGCCCGGGTCGTCGCCACCGGCGTGAGCGCCCTCAGCCCGGAGATCATGGGCCTGGGTCCGGTCGAGGCCAGCGAGCGCGCCCTGGCGCAGGCCCGGATGACCATGGCCGACATCGACCTGGTCGAGATCAACGAGGCGTTCGCGGTCCAGGTGATCACCTCCGCCCACGACCTGAAGGTCGACGAGGACCGGCTGAACGTGCACGGCGGAGCCATCGCGCTCGGGCATCCGTTCGGATCGACGGGGGCGCGGATCATGACCACGCTGCTCAACGGGATGCGGGCCCGGGACGTCACGTTCGGCCTGGAGACGATGTGCGTCGGCGGCGGCCAGGGCATGGCCGTTGTGCTCGAACGCCTGGCCTGACCCCGGCAAGGGGACCGTCCCCTTGAACCCCACGGCGCGCAATTTCACCCAGGAGCGCGCCCCATTGCCTAGCGGCTCCGGATACTCTCTCGGTGTGACCGAGACGACACTGCTGGCATCGCGGCCGGCATCGGTAGGGGCGATGCTGGTGGACCAGGTGGCCGCCAGCCCGTCCAAGGAGGCCTTCCGTTACCTGGAGGGCGAGCGCTGGGTCTCCCTCACCTGGTCCGAGACCAAGGACCAGGTCTTCCAGCTCGCGGCCGGCCTGTTGGTGTTGGGCATCGGTCGCGAGGAGCGGGTGGCGATCGCCTGCAACACCCGGATCGAGTGGATCCTGGCTGATCTGGCCATCATGTGCGCCGGGGGGGCGACCACCACGGTCTATCCCACCACCACCCACGACGACGTCTCCTTCATCCTCGCGGACTCGGAGTCGAAGATCATCTTCGCCGAGGACGACGGCCAGGTGGCCAAGATCCTCGACCACCTGGACGACCTGCCCGCACTGACCACGGTGGTGCAGATCGAGGGGCGAACGGACCACCCAAAGGTGATCAGCTGGGACGACCTGCTGCAGCGGGGGGCCGACCACAGGGCCGCCCATCCGGACGCGGTCGACGAGGTGATCGCCGGCATCCAGGCCAGTGACCTGGCCACCCTGATCTACACCTCCGGCACGACCGGGCGGCCCAAGGGCGTACGCCTGCTCCAGGACAGCTGGACCTACGAGGCCGTGGCCGTCGAGGCGTACGACATCATCAGCCCCGACGACCTGCAGTACCTGTGGCTGCCGCTCAGCCACGTGTTCGGCAAGGTGCTGATCGCCATCCAGACCCGGATCGGCTTCGCCACCGCGGTGGACGGGCGGATCGACAAGATCGTGGAAAACCTCGGCGTCGTGCAGCCGACGTTCATGTGCGGCGCCCCGCGGATCTTCGAGAAGGTGCGGGCCCGGGTGCTGACCCAGGCTTCCCATGGGGCCAAGGCCAAGATCTTCGACTGGGCGTTCGGCGTAGGTCGCAAGGTCTCCCCGCTCCGGCTGGCCGGCAAGGAGCCGACCGGCCCGCTCAAGGTCCAGTACGCGCTGGCCGACCGGCTGGTGTTCAGCAAGATCAAGGCCCGGATGGGTGGCCGGATCAACTTCTTCGTCTCCGGCTCCGCCGCGCTGAACCGTGAGGTCCAGGAGTGGTTCCATGCCGCCGGCCTGCTGGTGCTGGAGGGCTACGGGCTGACCGAGACCAGTGCCGCGACCTGTGTCAACAACCCGCGGTCGACGCGGTTCGGCACGGTCGGACCGCCGCTTCCCGGCACGGAGGCCAGAATCGCCGAGGACGGCGAGATCCTGATCAAGGGTCCCGGCGTGATGCAGGGCTACCACAACCAGCCCGAGGCGACCGCGGAGGTGCTGCAGGACGGCTGGTTCGCCACTGGCGACATCGGCGAGCTGGACGACCAGGGCTACCTGCGGATCACCGACCGCAAGAAGGACCTGATCAAGACCTCCGGGGGCAAGTACGTCGCGCCGCAGAAGGTCGAGGGCGTGCTCAAGGCGACCTCGCCGTACATCAGCCAGGTCGTGGTGCACGGCGAGGGCCGCAAGTACGTGACCGCGCTGATCACCCTGGACCCGGAGGCCATCGAGGGCTGGGGGAGTGGGCAGAACCTCAATGTCGCCTCGGCGGAGGAGCTGGCCGCCTCAGCCGAGGTGCGGGACCTGATGCAGGGCTACATCGACCAGGCGAACACCAAGCTCGAGCGGTGGGAGACGATCAAGCGTTTCACCATCCTGCCCAGCGAGCTCTCGATCGAAGAGGGCGAGGTCACCCCCAGCCAGAAGGTGCGCCGGCGGGCGGTGGAGAAGCGCTACGCCGAGCGGCTCGACGCCCTCTACGACAAGGACTGATGGGTTTCACGTACTCCTGTCCGGTCCGCTGGGGCGACCTGGACGCGCAGGGTCACGTCAACAACGGGTTCTACGTCGACTATCTGCAGGAGGCGCGCGTCCACTTCCTGCTCGACGGACCGCCGGAGGCCCGGGCCCTGCTGGACTCCGGGGTGCTGGTGGTCAGCCACGCGGTCGAGTACCTGCGACCGGTGGGCGCCGTCGAGGCGGTGACCATCCGGCTGTGGGTGGACGCGATGGGCGGCAGCCGGTTCGTGATCGGCTACGACCTGCACGACGGCGACCACCTGGCGGCCCGGGCCCGCACCGCCCTGGTGCCGTACGACCTGACGGGCGGAGGCCTGCGCCGGCTGACCAGTGGGGAACGGGAGTTCCTCGGCGCGCAACTGGCGCCGGCCGAGCCACTGCGCCCAATGGCGGGGTCGGCCGGCGACCGAGCGTTCCGGATGCCGCTCCCGGTCCGCTGGTCCGACCTGGACTCCTACGGCCACGTCAACAACGTGAAGTTCTACGACTACGTGCAGATGGCCCGGATCGCGCTGATCAACGCCACGGTGCACTGGTCGCCGGAGACGGTCTGGATGGTGGCCCGCCAGGACGTGCACTACCGTGCGCCGCTGGACTTCCGGACCGACCCGTACGAGGTGGCGACCTGGGTGACCACCATCGGCACCCGCTCCTTCACCCTTGGCGCCGAGATCCGCGACCCGTCCGCCGGCACCCGGTACGCGACCGCGGGCACCGTGATCGTCGGCTCCGTACCGCTGACCACCGACCAGCGCGAGGCCCTGTCCCGGTGGCTAACCTGACTCCATGACTGCGCCGCCGCGAGAACAGTCCCATTCCCTGCTGCTGCGCGTCGGCGAGGTCGCCGTCGAGCCGGCGGCGGTGCCCGAACCCGGCCCGCACCAGGTGCTGGTCGAGGTGGCGGCCGTCGGGGTCTGCGGGTCGCACGTGCACTACTTCGACCACGGCCGGATCGCCGACTTCGTGGTGCGCGAGCCGCTGGTGCTGGGCCACGAGGCGTCGGGAACCATCCGGGCGGTCGGCTCGGAGGTGCGTGACCGTACGCCGAGCCAGCGGGTCGCGCTGGAGCCGCAGGAGACCTGTGGCCGATGTCGGGAGTGCCTGGCCGGCCGGTACAACCTGTGCCCGGAGGTCCGGTTCTTCGCCACCCCGCCGATCCACGGCGCCTTCGCCCAGTACGTCGTGCTGGAGGCGATGCGCGCTCACCCGGTGCCGGACAGTCTGAGCGACGAGGCTGCGGCCCTGATCGAGCCGCTGTCGGTCGGCGTGTGGGCGACCCGCAAGGCCGACGTCGCCCCCGGCGATCGGGTGCTGGTGACCGGCGCCGGTCCGGTCGGGCTGCTCTGTGCCGACGTGGCCCGGGCGCGGGGCGCGGCCTTCGTGGCCGTCAGCGACGTCAACGCGGCCCGACTCGAGGTGGCGGCCGCCCGCGGCGCCTCCCAGACGATCGACGTGTCCGCCGGCGCGCTGGAGGAGCAGCTCGAGCCGGTCGACGTGGTGCTGGAGTGCACCGGAGCGGGTCCCGCCATACGCTCAGCCTTCGCCGTGGCCGCGCCTGCGGCCCGGATCGTGCTGGTCGGCATGGGTCAGCCGGACCTCGAGCTGCCGGTGGCGCTGATCCAGATCCGTGAGCTGATGGTCACCGGGACCTTCCGCTACGCCAACTGCTACCCCGCGGCGATCGCCCTGGCCGCCAGCGGCGCCGTCGATCTGGACGGCCTGGTCACGGGCAAGTTCGGCCTGGAGCAGGTGCCCGAGGCACTGTCGGTGGCCAAGGCCGACCCGACCACCCTGAAGCCGATGGTCTATCCGGGGGTCGGTCGGGTCTAGCTGCGGGGCTGTGGCATCCCGAGCCGGAGGACGCCGTTGCCCATCGTGGCCGGCCGCTCGTCGCCGGCCTGGTTGACCATGAAGTAGGCGGCCCGCTCCAGGTAGCTCCACAGCTGGGTCCGCTGGTCCTCGGTCAGGTCCAACGAGTCGACTGCGTCGCGCATGTGGGTCAGCCAGCGGTCCCGCATGTCCGGGGTCACGGCGAACGGGGCGTGGCGGATCCGCAGCCGCGGATGGCCGCGCTGGTCGCCGTACGTCGTCGGTCCACC